>NZ_VNXE01000109.1:0-1309 GCF_009820115.1 Escherichia sp. HH41S | reverse complement strand
ATCTCCTTAAAAAATTGAGGCGACAACTATGCTGACACAGGGGGTTATTGAGTGATCTCCTTTCATGAAAATACGCATCTGACGAGCCGCTTACCAATAAGCTACGATAACCCACTCTTTTTTTGCCCCATTTTTGCCACCACAAAAAATCCTAAAACACCCAATCCGTGAACTGCAACTGGCCCCCTGAATACTTTCCAATAGAATCTATTCCGGCTGTAAATCATTCAATATTCGCACGAAAGTTAACCAGCCAACAGCAGCACGTTCTTGCATACGACGTGTCTGCGGTTTTTTATATCGGCAAAGCTGCACAAGGCTCTTTTCAGTTCGACTTTGTTTTAGGTCAAATTTTCACCCCGTCTTGTGTATTTATCTCATAAGCATGACTGATAAACATTTCTACAATAAATGGTGACAGGAGATTTATTTTATCGCGCTATCGGTAAATTCACCTGTCAGACGCAGCATCAACCCAACGCCCGGTTTTTGTTGCGCCTTTAGCTGAAATATCCCGTTTGTCAGTATGTTTGTTCGGAATTATTATGTTACCCCGTCTTGTGTAGCGACCTGTTAACCATGCTTGAGGCCTCGTTATCACTTGCTGAAGGCGGGGCTTTTTTTCTGTTTAACAGAAGCCCGCTATTTTTCCTGCTCTGACTGACCGTTGATTGTCATCTCTCAGATTGAGCGTAAATCCTCCAGATTGTTCAGATCCTCTTTCATTTCACGCTGCCGACGATAAATCTCGTCATTGCGCTCAACCTGCGCCTGTGTCATCGCGGCTGCCAGCTCCTGAAGCTGTGCCATTGTCAGTGTGACAAGGTTATTTGCTGCATCTACCCATCCCAGCGTTGACCACGCACCAGCCACCTTTGCCGCCATTGCCACGGGCGCAATACAACTTATTGAGTCTGCACCACCATTCCAGGTGCGTCACGTTCCATTCAAACGTGAACGGCTGCGCTTCCTGTTCTGTGCGCCATGCTTCGATTTCCCGTTTTTTGGCATCCTCTGTCGCTGCGATAAGTTCCGGCGTAATGGTGAACGGGGCGATTTCGCCCCGTTTGCCGCTTTGCAGTTTCTCCCAGATGTGCTGACCTGTCGGGGCGGTATCATCCTGCATGGCGGTATACGGGACGAACTCCGTTTCACCGTCAAATAGCACCTCACAGTCAACCGCACTATTTTCAAGATAATGTGCGTTTCTGATCCCCTGCGTATTTTCATAGAAGGAGATCACTCAATAACCCCCTGTGTCAGCATAGTTGTCGCCTCAATTTTTTAAGGAGATAACAATGCCAGGACA
>NZ_VNXE01000025.1:0-245 GCF_009820115.1 Escherichia sp. HH41S | reverse complement strand
CCACTGAGCCGTCCTTAATGACCACCAGATCCGCGATCTTCGCCGTGCTGACATCAGCAATAAACGTCACGTTCTGGTTCAGAGTGCTGTTGCTGATGCTGGCAGTGACCGTACTGGCTCCGGCGGTCTGGCTGGTGACGGAGATTATCGCCGCGCCGTCCGACTCTGTGATAACCGTCGCGGCAACCGCTGCCCCGTTGTCCGCTGAGACGCTGACCGTCTGTCCGGCCAGTGCATTGCCGAAC
>NZ_VNXE01000001.1:0-1397 GCF_009820115.1 Escherichia sp. HH41S | reverse complement strand
CAATCCTCGGAGCTGTCAACTTCATCTCAACAACAATTAATATGAAACCAAAGAGAATAAAGCCAGAACGAATCCCCGGTAAGTTAAGTATCAGTTTGTTGTTGTATGGTTTCAGATTTAATTTTTTGATGGTAGTTTATTTGTACTGTGAAGGCTTGGGTTTTATTTTTTAAAAGCTGGTTTTTTTTATTGTACCTTGTGTATCAGGGTTCATTGAATTTTATTATTTATTTTTGTTTCCCGATTTCGGAGGAGTTATTGGTTTGTTTTAGTTACTGTTTCATAAGTATTAATTACATTCTGTTAGTAGTGAAATGTTATTCGTCTCTGAGGGTTTCTGGTTTTTCAAGAAATGGATTTAATTCAGGCATGCAGATTTTAATCTTTATTTTGTGTTTATTTTTTACTATTTGTTGCTAAGATTAAGGGGGATTAGCTCTTTATTTGATTTTTATAATTTGGTTGGACATTTAGTCTTGTGGATTTTATGGTGATTATCAATTTGATTATGTTAAAATTTTATTGGTTGTTTTCTTTATTTAGGTTTATTTAAGGTTTTTATTGAAATGTTTACTTTATCTTTGTTTTGTGTAGTAATTATTGTGGAATTAGTATACTTGTTTGATTAGGTTGTTTATTGGTTGTTAGTTTCTTTTGAGGAATTCGGCAAATATTGGTTTCCGCCTGTTTAACAAAAACATCTCTTCTTGTTAGTTTTTGAAGTATGGCCTGCCCACTGATTTGATTTGAAGGGCCGCGGTATTCTGACCGTGCAAAGGTAGCATAATCATTAGTTCTTTAATTGTGATCTGGAATGAATGGCTGGACGAGACACTAGCTGTCTTAATTTGAATTGACTGTTGAATTTGGTCTTTGAGTTAAAATTCTTAGATGTTTTTATGGGACGAGAAGACCCTATAGAGTTTTACATCCGGTTTGCTTGATTATGTTTGTTGTTTATTGTTTAGTTGGCTTGCTGTTTTGTTGGGGCGATGGGAAGAATTTATTTAACTCTTCTTGTTAAGTTGGTATACTGATTTGTATTCGTTTGATCCATTGTTTGTGATTATAAGATTAAATTACCTTAGGGATAACAGCGTTATCCTCCTTGAGAGTTCTTATCGACAGGAGGGGTTGCGACCTCGATGTTGGATTAAGATGAATTCGTGGTGTAGTGGCTATGGGTTGTGATTGGGTCTGTTCGACCTTTAATAATCTTACATGATCTGAGTTCAGACCGGCGTGAGCCAGGTTGGTTTCTATCTATAATGAGTTTTTGTGCTTTAGTACGAGAGGACCAGGTACGAGGAATAATTTTGTTTGGGTTGAATTTTATTAACGTGATCTCGGAAGAGTGGCTTTGAGGGGTGGTTGGGTTTGTTCTGTGTTTAACTCGG
>NZ_VNXE01000021.1:0-1438 GCF_009820115.1 Escherichia sp. HH41S | reverse complement strand
CACATGGATGTGGGCTGAGGGCGCGTTTTACAGGGATAATGAGATGGACGCTCCAGATTTTACGGTATCAAAGTACCAGACTGGATCGTTGCAATACGTCCTGAAAAATTAGGAGCGTCCACATGAAAGTATCAACTCTTGGTATCGACCTGGCAAAGAACGTTTTTCAGCTTCATGGTGTCGATCATGAAGGCCATACTATTTTGCGTAAAAAGCTCACCCGGGCTAAGTTTGTTCAGTTTGTGATTCAACTGGAACCTTGTCTGATTGGCATGGAAGCCTGCTCATCCAGTCATTATTTTGCGCGATTATTCACCCGCTATGGTCATAAGGTAAAACTCATACCTCCGCAGTATGTGAAGCCTTATGTGAAAACGAACAAGACGGATGCAGCAGATGCTGAAGCAATCTGCGAAGCGGTAACCCGCCCGAATATGCGTTTTGTTCAGATAAAAACCGAAGAGCAGCAGGCCGTTTTAGCGTTACACACTGAACGGGGAATACTTATCCGTGAGCGGATTGCCTGTGCCAATAGTTTAAGAGCCACACTTGCTGAGTTTGGTATTACGATTGCGGCCGGACAAAGCCATTTAACACGTGAGCTGCCAGCCATTCTGGAGGATGGCGAAAATGGTTTATCTCCCTTTGTCAGAACCAGCATCTACAGACAGTCTAAACATATCCGGGAACTTGAAGAACAAGTTAAACAGGTAGAAGAAGCTCTGGCCTCCTGGTATAGAACGCAGGAAGCCTGCCAGAGAATGGCCAAGATCCCGGGGGTTGGCATGCTAACGGCCACTTATGTGGTAGCAGCAGTGGGTAATGCCCGACAATTCAGTACCGCAAAGCAGTTCGCTTCATGGCTGGGGCTGACACCAAAGGAACATTCCAGCGGCGGGAAACAGCAACTGGGAGGGATCAGCAAACGTGGAGATGGATATTTCCGATACCTGCTGGTTCACGGCGCACGCGCACTTACCGCCTGGGTCAACCGAAACGGCGCGGTTGAGGAGAATTCCTGGCTTCAGGGACTCCTTGAGCGGAAGCACTACAATGTAGCTGTTGTCGCCATGGCGGCAAAAACAGCGAGGATCATGTGGTCAATGTTGTCACACAATACTGAATATCAACCTCGGCAGCTCGCCTGACACAAGGTCAGTCAATCTGACGAGGTGCTGAAAAAAAGTTAACGTCCTGGTAGGTGCAGGTGACTTCAGAAGATGGCAAAACAGGTAAGACCGCAGGCAGGATACACCGAGAGGTAACAAGGGCAAGTTAGCCCGTAGAGGATGATTGGTACCTGCCTGGCGGATTTCATCATGGTTCGGGATAAAAATCCCATCAGAAACCGGATATATGGCTGCACCTACCCGTTTTATTACATAACTGAAGAAAGCATTGCATTCCGGGAGCGTCCATATATGTTACCTCGCGCCCG
>NZ_VNXE01000040.1:0-1516 GCF_009820115.1 Escherichia sp. HH41S | reverse complement strand
GCAGCCAGGTGTCATGGGACTGGCCTCTGTACGAGAAAATCGCGCAGGCATTTAAGCAGGCTGCCGCAGAGCTGGGAGTTGCCATCGAATGGGGCGGGGACTGGAAAACGCTGAAAGACGGGCCTCACTTTCAGTTGAAACGCTGATAACCAGGTGTGTTATGAGCAGAAAACACTGGACACACAGAATGCCGCGAACGGCGGCGAAATGGGCACTGGTAGCGATACTGGTGCCTTTTTTATTGGTGGGATGCGTCAGCCTGGAGAGGGCGTATCAGCTTTTCGATGCAGCCTCTCAGGTCTGTGAAATTGTCGACGGTGTCCGGCAGTGTATACAGATCTGAACGCCTGTAAGAGCAGAATATTTGTTGAATCTAAATTTACTTTGAACAGTGGCCCGGATGGAAAGGGCATCTAAATAGGAGCAGAAAAATGTTAACTGTAAAAGTCATGTCTCAAAATGGTGGGGAAGAGCTCCATTGCGGGCGTAGCATTGGCTATCATCCAGAGCAGCGGAGTATTGCCGTATCGGGAAAGGATGGGAAAGTCATTCTGAAAGATGGAGATATTGCTTATGTAATGAACCAAAACGCTCAAATAATATCTGTTTATCGGCCCAATAATAGTCAGAAAAACATTTGAATTTCGCAAGGCCAAAGTTCAGTGGTGATCGTTATCAACTAATTGAAATAACAAGCTTATGTTTGTGTAATTGGTGATATAGCATGTTAATGCTGAATATCAGCGTCAACATGGAGTTATACAATGGTTTTTAAACACTATTACGTGAACAAAAATGCTCAGAGCAATGGCGATCATGAGGTGCATGCTGAGGAATGTTCATATCTTCCTGCTGTAGCTAACCGCGATTACCTTGGTTACTATAGTGATTGTTCTTCGGCGGTAACAGAGGCAAAGGCCAAAGGATATTCCCGGGTGAATGGTTGCTATTGGTGTGCCAATAAGTGCCACACGTCTTAATCAATTGTCAATAAACCATAAAGGCCGCTCTGCGGCCTTTTTCATGTTAAAAAAGATTGCGGCATTACAGCAGCCCTTCACACTGAGGGGCTGCGGTAATGTGAGAAATAAAAAACCGGCAGGGGAAATCCATTGAAGATTTGCCGGTGGCAATAAAGATGGCCATGCTTTCAACCTTAGTCGCAGAGTTACGGAGTGCAACTACGAATGCTGCCGGTATATGGCTGAATGGCGTTTCAATGATGTACGTCATCTTATCTGTAAATGTTAATGATAAATGCTCTCATTTGTGTGGGTCCTTCCGGTGGGGAGGCCTTCCACGGGGCGGCAGGCGCGCGGGTTTTCGCTATTTATGAAAATTTTCCGGTTTAAGGCGTTTCCGTTCTTCTTCGCCGTAACTTAATGTTTTTATTTAAAACACCCCCTGAAAAGAAAGGAAACGACAGGTGCTGAAAACGGGCTTTTTGGCCTCTGTCGTTTCCTTTCTCTGTTTTTGTCCGTGGAATGAACAATGGAAGTCAACAAAAAGCAGCTGG
>NZ_VNXE01000095.1:0-290078 GCF_009820115.1 Escherichia sp. HH41S | reverse complement strand
AAAACGCGCCCTCAGCCCACATCCATGTGGGCTGCCCCGGCCTTCAGGGAACGCCTCGGCGATTTTGACGCCACCAAACAACCGTGCGGCCTATTGATAAAGAGCTAACACATTGTCAAAAAACATCACTATGGTTTCTTAGAGTTTCTCGATATCAATTGCCTGAATAGCCCTTGCAATATCAGGGGAATTATTCAACACCCGAACATGCTGAAATAATTCCGTTGCTTCATCGTATTCTTTACGCAAATAACTCAACCACTGTTTAATCCGCGCAACGTGATATAACCCGGTATCGCCCTGCTTTTCCAGACGGGTATATTTTTGTAGCAAAGCAACCACCTCCGGCCACGGCATTCGCGGTTCGTTATATTTTACCACTCGGCTCAGATTGGGAATATTGAGCGCTCCGCGACCAATCATCACCGCGTCACAGCCGCTGATCGCCATACACTGTTGCGCGCTCTGCCAGTCCCAGATTTCACCGTTGGCAATCACCGGAATATTCAGCCGTTGGCGAATCTCGCCAATCGCCTGCCAGTCAATATGCTCCGCGCGGTAACCCTGCTCTTTTGTCCGCCCATGCACCACCAACTCCGTAGCGCCAGCCTGTTGAACCGCATCGGCGATTTCAAATTTCTTCTCACCGCTGTCCCAGCCCAGACGCACTTTCACACTGACGGGCAAATGCGCCGGTACAGCTTCACGCATCGCTTTTGCACCCTGGTAGATGAGTTCAGGATCTTTGAGTAGTGTCGCCCCGCCGCCGCTACCGTTAACCGTTTTCGACGGACAGCCGCAATTAAGATCCACACCCCAGGAACCTAACTCCACCGCACGGGCGGCGTTCTCTGCCAGCCATTGTGGGAACTGCCCCAGCAATTGCACGCGCACCAGCGTACCGGATGGCGTTCGGCTGGCGTTTTGTAGCTCCGGGCAAATGCGATGAAAAACTTTTACCGGCAGCAGTTGATCCACCACGCGGACAAACTCGGTGATGCACAGATCGTAGTCGTTAACTTCGGTCAGCAATTCACGCACCAGAGAGTCGAGTACACCCTCCATCGGCGCCAGTAACACACGCATATCATCACCCGCAAAAAAATGAGGCGCTATGTTAGCGCCTCTGGTGTTTGCAGACAAACTGACTTACTGATTAATTCGGGCAAGATTTTTCCCCTCACCCTAACCCTCTCCCCAAAGGGACGAGGGGACCGTCCGTGCACCTGATTGGGTAAGAAGTACTCAGCGTGGTTGCAGACAGTTATCTTCTTTCCAGCCGTACAGCCACTCCATGCCGCGATAAAACTCTGCCTGCGATTTCCCTTTCCACAGCAGGTTACGTACCTGACGTTCTACCCCTGCGGCGTGATAAACCCGCCCCATTTCACGGGTCGACCAGACGATGCGCGCGGTACGCGGAATACGTACCGACTCATACAGCGCAAAGGCTTGCGCCGCATCACCCTCACACTGCGCCAGCGCCTTACCCAGCGTTACTGCATCTTCCAGCGCCATACAGGCACCTTGTGCCATATACTGCGCCACCGGATGGGCCGCATCGCCCACAAGCGTTATGCGCTTCGTTCCCCACTTCGCCACCGGTTCACGGTCAGCGGTTGACCAGCGTCGCCATGACGTCGGTTTATCCAGCATCTGGCGCGGACGGGGGTGAATCCCTTCAAAGTAAGAGAGCACTTCCTCTTTACTGCCATCCTTCACGCCCCACTCTTCCTGCTGGCGGCTGTGGAATGTCACCACCAGGTTATACTGCTTGCCGCCGCGCAAAGGATAATGCACCAGGTGACAGTGCGGACCCGCCCACAATACCGGCGCATTAATACGTAAATCTTCAGGCATATCCGCACAATCGATAACCGCACGGTAGACCACATGACCGGTGACGCGCGGCGCATCGCCTAATAAGCTCTGGCGCACCACTGACTTCACGCCATCACAGCCAATCAAAATATCGCCGCTCCAGCTATTACCTCGATCGTCGAAAACGGTGACATCGTCTTCCGTCTCACGAATATCCACGACATTCGTAGAGGTGTGATACTCCACGTCCGGATGCGTCAGTACCGCTTCCCACACCGAGGCATGAATATCAACCCGGTGGATCACCGCGTAAGGGCCGCCGAAATGGTCACGAAAGGCCTGCCCGGTTTCAATACGCACCACTTCTTCGGTGTTCACCGCGTCCATCATGGTGATGTGATCGGTGAATACCGCACGTTGGCGGGCGATTTCGCCGACGCCAAGACTGTCCAACGCCGAAAACGCGTTTGGCCCCAACTGGATGCCTGCGCCGATCTCACCGATCTCATGTGCCTTTTCCAGCAGCACCACTTTGATCCCCTGGCGGGCCAGTGACAGCGCAGTTGCCGCACCGCCGATCCCGCCTCCCACAATTACTGCGCGTGTCACTTTAGTCATTATGGTTCTCCTGGTCAGGCTGAAATTTTATCTTGTTGATTTTCTGGCGCTGCGGCAATGAACGCTGGCAGTTGTGTGCAGGCGTCGAACACTGTTTTACAGCGCGGATATCCACTCAGATCGCAGTTCATACGTAGCGCGTTCGCCCACTGCGGAACAAGGCAGCAGTCTGCCAGCGTCGGCGTCTCACCCACACAAAATTGCCCCGACTGGCTCTGGCGCAGTAGCTGTTCCACCGCGCTTAACCCTTGCTGGATCCAGTGCGCATACCAGCGTTTTTTCTCTTCTTCACTGACGTTCAGCTCTTCGGTCAGATAGCGCAGCACGCGCAGGTTATTCAATGGATGAATATCACAGGCGATGGCATAGACAATTTCCAGCACCTTATTGCGGGCCGCTTCTTCCTGCGGCACCAGCGGCACTTGCGGGTAGTGACGATCCAGCCAGTCAATAATCGCCAGCGACTGACCGAGTGACTCGCCCTCGTCAGTCAGCAGCGTCGGCACCAGCCCGACAGGATTCATCCGCCGATAGGCCAGTTCATTTTGCTGACCAATACGGATATTCACCCCTTCGGTCTGGTAATTAATGCCTTTCAGCGCCAGCGCAATGCGTACCCGGTACGATGCTGAACTATTAAAAAAACTGTACAGCTTCATCATGCACCTCAGACAATCTTCACCGCGATAGGGGTTAAGCCCTCGACGTTGCCCGTGATCACATCACCTTTCACTACCGGGCCCACCCCTTCTGGCGTACCAGTGAAGATCAGATCGCCCGGTTGCAGCTCAAAGAAGCCTGACAGGTAGCTGATGGTTTCATTCACCGACCAGATCAAATGCCGAATATCGCTGCGCTGGTGATCTTCACCGTTTACCTGTAACCAGATTGGTGCGTTATCAATACCGCCGGTTTCGCTGGCTTTGTGCAGCGGTGCGATGGGGGCCGAGAGATCAAATGCTTTGCCGATTTCCCACGGGCGGCCCATCTGACGCATTTCCATTTGACGGTCACGGCGCGTCATATCAAGGCCTGTGGCATAACCCCAGACATATTCATGGGCCTTTTCCAGTGGGATATCGCTGCCCTTTTTACCAATCGCCACCACCAGTTCAATTTCGTAATGATAGTTATCGGTCTGCGCCGGATACGGCAGCGCCAGCGTTTCGCCAGCGGCGACCGGAACAACGGCATCTGCTGGTTTGCAGAAGAAGAAGGGGGGTTCACGATCCGGATCAAAGCCCATTTCGCGGGCGTGGGCGGCATAGTTACGCCCGACACAGTAAACGCGGCGCACGGGGAATTGTTCATCACTGCCAACAACCGGTACGGTAACGGGCGCTTGTGGTTCGAATACATATTGAGTCATTTTCTCTCTCCCAAATTAATAACGCGCTTCGCGGAACAGTCCCAGGGCTTCTTGTACCGGTCTGTCCGAAAAACTGAATAAAACGGTATCTTGCGTAGTCTGGAATGACACGCCGTGCCAGGTCGGCACCACAAAGATATCTTTTGCACTAAAGGTGAAGATTTCATTGCCGATGGTGACTTGTCCGCTACCTTCCACTACATGGTAGATAGTGCTGTCAGTGGTACGCGCCACGCGGGAGGCGAACCCTTTCGGTAGCAGTTGCAGGAAGGCGCCCATCGACGGCATCGGATAGCCGCCGGTGACCGGGTTGACATAGCGCATTTTGTAGCCATCCCACTCGTCGGCATCGCCCAGGCGGGTTAAATCGTGCAGCACTTCGCGGCTACGGTCATAACGATAGTTAAAGATCGGTGAGGAGTTCCCCGTCTGATGGCGCAGCGGCAACATATTGGCGGCATAACGCGGCAGATAATCCCCCTCTTTACGCGTGACCGGTTGTTGCTCTTCCGGGTAATCTTCGGCAAAACCGCAGCCCAGAGTGTTCACTAATGGCAGATCCAGCCCATCGAGCCAGATAACCGGTTCGTCGCCAGGGTTACCGTGATCGTGCCAGCGCCATTGTGGGGTCAGGATAAAATCGCCCTCATTCATTGGCGTGCGTTCGCCATCAACGGCGGTAAATGCCCCTTTGCCTTCAACAATAAAACGCAGCGCCGATTGGTTATGACGATGACTCGGTGCCACTTCGCCCGGCATGATCAGTTGCAAACCAGCATACAAAGTCGCGGTGATGGAAGACTGCCCGCGCAGCGCCGGGTTTTCCAGTACCAGCACACGACGCACAGCTTCTTTCGCGCCAATCAGGCTGCCGCTCTCCAGCAGCAGCGGGCGGATCTCCTGATAATTCCAGTACGCTGGCGCACAGTTGGCGTTGGGCGTTTTCGGCACCAGGTGGTGCAGTGACTCCCACAGCGGGGTCAGGTTTTGCCCGGAAATATGCTGATAAAATTGCTCGCGGCTTTTTTGATTGTTATCAGTCATTAGGATGCTCCTTATTCGTTCACAACGCCTGCGCGAGGCAGTGAGTCAGGGACAGAGGTCGACTGGCGAACCACGGTGATCAGCAGGCTTAACATCACCGCACTGATCGCCGCGGGCACAGCGATAATGAAAAACAGGGTGTCGAAAGAGAAATTCATCGCCATCATCAGGCCGCCAGAAAGCGAGCCGACAATCGCGCCGCAGCGGCCTACGGCGTTTGACCAGCTCACGCCCGTGGCGCGGCTTTGCGTTGGGTAGAGCGTTGCGGTCAACGCGTTCAACCCCACCTGAGATCCGCTAATGCCAATGCCGGTGCCGAAAATCGCCAGCGCCATCAGCCATAATCCATCCTGGCTTAAGCCAATCATCACAATGCATACAGCGCCTACGGCATAGCTCAGCGCCAGCACGCGGAAAGGATTGAACTTATCCATCAGCACGCCCAGCGCCAGCGCGCCCAACGTACCGCCAATCTGGAACGCGGCGGTGACCCAGGACGCGTGTTGCAGGTCTATGCCGCGATGGTTCAGTAGCGTCGGCATCCAGCTTGAGAGCAGGTAAATAATCAGCAGGCTCATAAAGAACACTACCCACAGCATCAACGTAATGGGTAACTGACGTCCCATAAACAGTTGACGAATGCTGCCTTTTGTAACGGAGGCTGATTCAATGAGATAAAAGTGGGTATCGACATAACGCTCGCGGGTGATGGCGCTGACAGTTTTTGCAATCACCGCCTGTGGTAACTGGCGGCGCACCTGCCAGCGTGGCGATTCCGGAAGAATCACAAGCAGTGCGACAAACAGCATCAGCGGTAATACGCCACCCAACACCAGGATCCCGTGCCAGCCAATCACCGGCACCAGCTGTGCGCTGACAATCCCGCCAAACGCCGAACCCAGCGTAAAGCCGCAAAACATCAGCGTCACCAGCGCGCCTCGGCGGCGGGCAGGCAGATACTCCGAGGTCATGGTGATGGTGTTCGGCATCGCCCCGCCAAGCCCAAGCCCTGTGAGAAAACGCAGTAATACCAGCGTTTGCAGATCTGGTGAAAACGCAGAGGCGAGACTTAACGCGCCAAATAAAAAGACGCATAGCTCTATCACCCGTTTGCGGCCAAAGCGGTCAGACAACGGGCCACAAAGCAGTGCGCCTGCCGTTAAACCCAGCAGACCTGCACCAAAAAGCGGGGCGAGATCGCCTGCGGTGAGCTGCCAGTAAGTACGGATATCAGGGGCGATAAAGCCGATAGCCGCGGTGTCAAAACCATCGAGCATTACCACCAGAAAACAGCAGATGATAACGCGCCACTGCATCTTGCCGACCGGAGCAGCATCGATAAGTGCTTGTAAATCACGTCGTTGAGTCATAGTAAATGCCTCAGTGCAGGTAAGGTAGATGTTTCTTTTGTTTTGTATATGTTGCGATAATGTGATTAAAGAGATGAGATGTACAATGGCATTTCGGGCAGAGAGATAACCTGGAGGTTATGGCAAATGGCGAACTGGGCGCAAAAACTAAAACTACATCACCTGCAAATGCTGGTGGCGCTGGGTGAACAGGGTAATCTGACCCATGTCGCACGGATGATGAATATCACCCAACCCGCGCTTTCGAAATGGTTGTCACAACTGGAAGATGAGATCGGACTCACACTTTTTGAGCGGCACAGCAAAGGGCTTCGTCCGACCGAAGGCGGCAAATTGTTATTGCAACATGCCCAACGGTTAATCAATGACATGGAAAGATCGCAATATGAACTGGCT
This sequence comes from Escherichia sp. HH41S, assembly GCF_009820115.1. Taxonomy (NCBI): domain Bacteria; kingdom Pseudomonadati; phylum Pseudomonadota; class Gammaproteobacteria; order Enterobacterales; family Enterobacteriaceae; genus Escherichia; species Escherichia sp. HH41S. The sequence continues at coordinate 283,460 of NZ_VNXE01000095.1, read as the reverse complement.
CGCTTTAAACAAGGTGGACTGGTCGGCAGTCTGAAAATTGGCTGTTCTCCCGTCGCCACTGACTGCGTATCCCAGGCGATTTTGCATTTGCTCAAGGAGATGCCAACTCTACACCTGAATATCGAAGAGAAGGTGATGACCCCATTGCTGCAAGATCTGTTGGCAGGTTCTGTCGATGTGGTGGTTGGGCGAATTGGCGGTCGCGCGTTGCAGTTGCCGCTGAATTATCGCGTGCTCTACACCGAGCCGGTATGCTTTGTCGCCCGTCCTGAGCATCCACTGGCGAAATACGCCACCCTCAGCTGGAATGATCTTGCTAACTGGCGGTGGATAGTCTGGCCGACAGGTACCCCCATCCGCATCAGCATTGATAATGCGCTGGTAGACCACGGCGTGATGCTGCCAGAAAACACGATTGAGTCGGCGTCGATGAATGTCAGTACCAACCTGTTACAAAGCAGCAATATGATCTCTATTTTGTCATTACGCCTTGCGCAACGTTATGCCAGCCAGGGGCAACTGGTGATCCTCAACCTGCCAAAGATTGAACAGAAAGGTAGCGTCGGTGTGTTTTGGCGTAATAACGAAACGCCTTCTTATGCTTTAAGTCAGTTTCTGCACTTTTTACAGCAGAATTAGTGTGCTGAACTGGGCACTCGCCCGATGTTACTTCCCTGTAATTCAACTATGCTGAGAATTCTTAATGTGATCGGTAGCACGTTTTACGAATTAATTGTATGATGAATCCATCTCATCTGGGGTGTTGATTATGAGTAAGACACTGAACATTATCTGGCAATATTTACGCGCTTTTATCCTGATTTATGCCTGCCTGTATGCAGGCATTTTCATTGCTTCCCTGCTACCGGTAACCATTCCGGGCAGCATCATCGGGATGCTGATCTTGTTTGTCCTGCTGGCCTTGCAAATTCTTCCGGCAAAGTGGGTCAATCCGGGGTGCTACGTACTGATTCGCTATATGGCGCTATTGTTTGTGCCGATTGGCGTAGGCGTCATGCAATATTTTGATTTGCTCCGCGCACAGTTTGGTCCGGTAGTGGTTTCCTGTGCAGTCAGTACGCTGGTGGTTTTTCTGGTGGTGAGCTGGAGTTCGCAACTGGTGCACGGTGAACGTAAAGTCGTAGGTCAGAAAGGATCAGAAGAATGATGGCAAATATCTGGTGGTCATTGCCGCTAACGTTAATTGTCTTTTTTGCCGCTCGCAAACTGGCGGCGCGGTATAAGTTTCCCTTGCTTAACCCATTGCTGGTTGCAATGGTGGTGATCATTCCTTTTTTAATGCTGACCGGCATCTCTTACGACAGCTACTTTAAAGGTAGCGAAGTGCTAAACGATCTGCTGCAACCGGCGGTTGTCGCACTGGCCTATCCTTTATATGAGCAGCTGCACCAGATCCGCGCGCGCTGGAAATCGATCATCACCATCTGTTTTATCGGCAGCGTGGTTGCGATGGTGACGGGGACTTCCGTGGCATTGTTGATGGGCGCTTCACCGGAAATCGCCGCGTCAATCCTGCCGAAATCAGTCACCACGCCTATTGCAATGGCGGTTGGCGGCAGTATTGGCGGTATTCCGGCAATCAGCGCAGTTTGCGTGATTTTCGTCGGTATTCTGGGCGCAGTGTTTGGTCATACGTTACTTAATGCGATGCGTATTCGCACCAAAGCAGCGCGCGGTCTGGCGATGGGGACAGCCTCGCACGCCCTCGGTACGGCACGCTGTGCTGAGCTGGATTATCAGGAAGGTGCATTTAGTTCGCTGGCGCTGGTGTTATGCGGGATTATTACTTCGCTGATCGCACCGTTCCTTTTCCCGATTATTCTGGCAGTAATGGGCTAAAATTTGCGATGCGTCGCGCATTTTTGATGTAAGTTTCATTCGTTGCACAATTAATGAGATTCAGATCACATATAAAGCCATAACGGGTTCGTAAACTGTTATCCCATTACATGATTATGAGGCAACGCCATGCATCCACGTTTTCAAACCGCTTTTGCCCAACTTGCGGATAACTTGCAATCTGCACTGGAACCTATTCTGGCAGACAAGTACTTCCCCGCTTTGTTGACCGGGGAGCAAGTCTCATCGCTGAAGAGCGCAACGGGGCTGGACGAAGACGCGCTGGCATTCGCACTACTCCCGCTGGCGGCGGCCTGTGCGCGTACGCCATTGTCGAATTTTAATGTTGGCGCAATTGCGCGCGGTGTGAGCGGAACCTGGTATTTCGGTGCCAATATGGAATTTATTGGTGCGACAATGCAGCAAACCGTTCATGCCGAACAAAGCGCGATCAGCCACGCCTGGTTGAGTGGTGAAAAAGCGCTCGCAGCCATCACCGTTAACTACACGCCTTGTGGTCACTGCCGTCAGTTTATGAATGAACTGAACAGCGGTCTGGATCTGCGTATTCATCTGCCGGGCCGCGAGGCACACGCGCTGCGTGACTATCTGCCGGATGCCTTTGGGCCGAAGGATCTGGAGATTAAAACGCTGCTGATGGACGAGCAGGATCACGGTTATGCGCTGACTGGTGATGCGCTTTCTCAGGCGGCGATTGCAGCGGCAAATCGTTCACACATGCCTTACAGTAAGTCGCCAAGCGGTGTAGCGCTGGAATGTAAAGACGGTCGTATTTTCAGCGGCAGCTACGCTGAAAACGCCGCATTCAATCCGACTCTGCCGCCGTTGCAGGGGGCGTTAATTCTGTTGAATCTCAAGGGTTATGATTACCCGGATATCCAGCGCGCGGTTCTGGCAGAAAAAGCCGATGCGCCTTTGATTCAGTGGGATGCCACCTCCGCAACGCTGAAAGCTCTCGGTTGTCACAATATCGACCGCGTGCTTCTCGCTTAAGACTGGTGCCGGATGTGGCGTGAACGCCTTATCCGGCCGCCTTCAGGTCTGACACACTGATAAACGTCGCATCATACTTGCCTGCTCTCTCCCGGTGTCGAAAATCCCGGCAAACAGTTTGCCGTTTCTTGCGCAAAACCAGCGGGTAAAGTAGCCTGATGGAAATTTTCCTTAGATCGAGTCTCCTGCATGTTAAAGCGCGTGTTCTACAGCCTGTTAGTCCTGATCGGCTTGCTGCTGTTGACTGTGCTCGGCCTCGATCGCTGGATGAGCTGGAAAACCGCGCCTTATATCTACGACGAATTGCAGGATCTCCCCTACCGCCAGGTCGGCGTGGTGCTCGGCACAGCAAAATATTATCGTACTGGCGTAATTAATCAGTATTATCGCTACCGTATTCAAGGAGCGATTAATGCCTATAACAGCGGCAAGGTAAATTATCTATTACTGAGCGGCGATAATGCTTTGCAAAGTTATAATGAGCCAAAGACCATGCGCAAAGATTTAATCGCCGCAGGTGTCGACCCATCAGATATTGTCCTCGATTACGCAGGTTTTCGTACGCTGGATTCCATCGTGCGTACACGCAAAGTTTTTGATACTAATGATTTCATTATTATCACCCAACGTTTCCACTGTGAGCGGGCATTATTTATAGCGCTACATATGGGGATTCAGGCCCAGTGTTATGCCGTACCGTCGCCAAAAGATATGCTGTCAGTACGTATTCGCGAATTTGCCGCCCGTTTCGGTGCGCTGGCTGACCTTTATATTTTTAAACGTGAACCGCGCTTTTTAGGGCCGCTTGTGCCTATTCCGGCTATGCACCAGGTGCCGGAAGATGCACAGGGGTATCCCGCCGTCACGCCCGAACAGTTACTTGAATTACAGAAGAAACAAGGAAAGTAGTTATGGATGTACAGCAGTTTTTTGTGGTTGCCGTTTTTTTCCTTATCCCGATATTTTGTTTTCGCGAAGCATGGAAAGGCTGGCGCGCAGGCGCGATTGATAAACGGGTTAAAAATGCACCGGAACCGGTGTATGTCTGGCGAGCAAAAAATCCCGGACTTTTCTTTGCTTATATAGTGGCATATAGTGGCTTCGGAATTTTATCTATTGGTATGATTATTTATCTTATTTTCTATCGTTAATATTGTCCCTCCCCTGTTAATTATTGAGAATAATTATTACTTCAGTCAATAAGCTGCGGATATAACATTCTGAACCGCAGCTATTTGTGAATTCTTTCACAGTTTAAATTTCCCCACACGCTTAGCCTTAATATCAGCAAGCAATATTTATGCTCTAAATAATTCGAGTTGCAGGAAGGCGACAAGTGACTGGGGTGAGCTAACGCAGACGCAGCACATGCAACTTGAAGTATGACGAGTATATTTAGCGTTCGCCTTAATTACTCATAGCATTAAGGAAGATCACATGCCGCAACAAAATTATCTGGATGAACTCACTCCGGCTTTTACGCCTTTACTGGCGATTAAAGAAGCCTCTCGCTGTTTATTATGTCACGACGCTCCCTGTAGTCAGGCTTGCCCGGCACAAACCGATCCGGGGAAATTTATACGCTCAATCTACTTTCGTAATTTTAAAGGCGCTGCCGAGACAATTCGCGAAAATAATGCCTTAGGTGCTGTATGCGCCAGAGTTTGCCCAACGGAGAAATTATGTCAAAGCGGTTGTACCCGTGCCGGTGTTGATGATCCCATTGATATCGGTCGCTTACAGCGTTTTATCACTGATTTTGAACAACAAACCGGGATGGAAATTTATCAGCCTGGTACTAAAACGCTCGGCAAAGTCGCCATTATTGGCGCAGGTCCTGCTGGATTGCAGGCCAGCGTGACGCTGACAAATATGGGGTACGACGTCACTATTTATGAAAAAGAAGCGCAACCCGGTGGCTGGCTGTGTAACGGTATTCCGCAATTTCGTTTGCCGCAAACCGTGCTGGATGCAGAGATCGCCCGTATCGAAAAAATGGGGGTGACCATTAAGTGCAATAACGAAATCGGTAAAGTACTCACCCTGGAGCAACTGAAAGCGGAAAACCGCGCAGTACTTGTCACCGTAGGGTTGTCGGGCGGTTCCGGGCTACCGCTGTTTGAGCATAGCGACGTTGAGATTGCCGTCGACTTCTTGCAACGTGCACGGCAGGCGCAGGGCGATATCAGCATTCCACAAAGCGCATTAATTATCGGCGGCGGTGATGTCGCGATGGACGTTGCCAGCACGCTGAAAGTTCTCGGCTGTCAGGCGGTAACCTGCGTAGCACGTGAAGAGTTAGATGAGTTTCCGGCAAGCGAAAAAGAGTTTGCCAGCGCCCGGGAGTTGGGCGTTTCGATCATCGATGGATTCACACCAGTGGCCGTGGAAGGCAATAAAGTCACGTTTAAGCATGTACGCTTACCGGGCGAACTGACGATGGCGGCAGATAAAATTATTCTCGCCGTCGGTCAGCATGCCAGACTGGATGCCTTTGCGGAGTTAGAGCCACAGCGTAACACCATCAAAACAAAAAATTACCAGACCCGCGACCCGCAAGTCTTTGCTGCTGGCGATATTGTTGAGGGTGACAAAACCGTGGTTTATGCCGTGAAAACCGGGAAAGAAGCCGCTGAGGCAATTCATCACTATTTAGAGGGAGCTTGCTCATGTTAACGAAAGATCTTTCGATTACCTTTTGCGGCGTGAAGTTTCCCAACCCGTTCTGCCTCTCTTCTTCGCCGGTAGGCAATTGCTATGAGATGTGCGCCAAAGCCTACGACACGGGCTGGGGTGGCGTGGTATTTAAAACGATCGGCTTTTTTATCGCCAACGAAGTCTCACCACGTTTTGATCATCTGGTGAAAGAAGATACCGGTTTTATCGGCTTCAAAAATATGGAGCAGATTGCTGAACATCCGTTGGAAGAGAATCTGGCCGCCCTGCGTCGGCTGAAAGAAGATTATCCGGACAAAGTATTGATCGCTTCGATCATGGGCGAAAATGAACAGCAGTGGGAGGATCTGGCGCGGCTAGTGCAAGAAGCTGGTGCGGATATGATCGAGTGTAACTTCTCCTGTCCGCAAATGACTTCTCATGCGATGGGTAGTGATGTCGGGCAAAGCCCGGAGCTGGTAGAAAAATATTGTCGGGCAGTGAAACGTGGTTCTACGCTGCCGATGCTGGCGAAGATGACGCCGAATATCGGTGATATGTGCGAAGTGGCGCTGGCTGCGAAGCGCGGCGGCGCAGATGGCATTGCGGCGATTAATACCGTTAAATCCATCACCAATATCGATCTTAATCAGAAAATTGGTATGCCGATCGTTAACGGTAAATCGAGTATTTCCGGATATTCCGGTAAAGCGGTAAAACCGATCGCCCTACGCTTTATTCAGCAAATGCGCACCCATCCAGAGCTGCGCGATTTCCCGATCAGCGGTATCGGCGGTATTGAAACCTGGGAAGATGCGGCAGAGTTTTTATTGCTCGGTGCAGCGACATTGCAGGTGACCACCGGCATTATGCAGTACGGCTATCGGATAGTGGAAGATATGGCGAGCGGGTTGTCACACTATCTTGCCGATCAGGGGTTTGATTCGTTGCAGGAGATGGTAGGTCTGGCGAATCACAATATTGTTCCGGCGGAAGATTTAGACCGCAGTTATATTGTCTATCCCAACATCAATCTCGATAAATGTGTTGGCTGTGGACGCTGTTATATTTCCTGTTACGACGGCGGTCACCAGGCGATGGAATGGAGCGAGAAAACCCGCACACCGCATTGTAATACCGAGAAATGTGTGGGTTGCCTGCTTTGCGGTCACGTCTGCCCGGTGGGTTGTATTGATCTTGGGGAAGTGAAGTTTAAGAAGGGAGAGAAAGAACACCCGGTAACGTTGTAAAATCAGAGACGCATCCGGCATTTGGCACCGATTGCCGGATGCGGCGCATCCGGCAATACCCACATTCACATCACTTCTTACGCGCGTATTTCAGTGAATCCAGCGCCACGGCGAAGATAATAATCGCCCCTTTGATGATGTACTGCCAGTACGGGTTTACGCCGATGTACGTCAGGCCATAGTTGATAACGGTAAAGATAATTACCCCGGTCACTACACCAAGTACCGTCCCCACACCGCCGCTAAACGATACGCCGCCCACCACGCACGCTGCGATAGCATCCAGCTCATACATAAAGCCGAGGTTGTTGGTGGCAGAGCCGATACGTCCGGCTTCTAACATCCCGCCAAAGGCATAGAACACACCAGACAACGCGTAGATCATCAGCAGGTTCAGGCCAACGTTGACACCAGAAACTTTCGCCGCTTCCGGGTTACCGCCAATGGCAAAAATGTTCTTGCCGAAGCGGGTTTTGTTCCACAACACCCAGACGAATGCCACCGCAATCAACGCGTAGAAAGTGATGTAAGAGAGACGGAAGCTCCCCAGCGCAACAAAGCCCTGAGCAAAGGTAGAGAAGCCACTGTCAAAACCAGAAATTGGCGACGCCCCGACAAAGTCGTAATAGAGCGAGTTGATGCCGTAGACGATAATCATCGTGCCGAGCGTGGTAATGAATGGCGTCACGTTGAGATAAGCGATAATCAGGCCGTTGATCAAACCGATCACCGCGCCAATGGCACAGACAATCAGAATTACCAGCGCAATCGGCATCGTCGCCATTTCCGGGAATACTTTGTTAGCGTTATCCATGGACTGCAATAACGTCGCTGCCACCACGGCTGCCAGCCCTACCTGACGTCCCGCAGAAAGGTCGGTCCCCTGGGTGACAATTAATCCTGCCACACCAAGCGCGATAATAATACGCACCGATGACTGGGTGAGAATATTACTTAAGTTCAACAGACTTAAAAAAGTTGGGTCCTGGAAAATAATAATCGCCAGCAAAACTAAAAGAACGACGTAAATACCGCCCTCTTTCAGGTAAGTAAGAAAACTTTTCTTATTTAACGCACTCATGGGAGGCCCCTAATCTTAAAGGTGCAAAGACGCAAGACGCAGAATTTCGTTTTGCGTTGTTGTTTTTGTATCGACAATTCCGGAAACGAGACCATTGCTCATGACCAGAATACGGTCTGTTATCCCTAACAACTCTGGCATTTCGGAGGAAATAATAATAATCCCCTTGCCTTTCTTCGCCAGTTCGGCAATTAACTGATAAATTTCAAACTTCGCTCCGACATCAATACCGCGCGTTGGTTCATCGAGCATTAATATTTCTGGTTGCGTAAGCAGCCAGCGCCCAATAATTACCTTTTGCTGATTACCGCCGGAGAGTGAACCAATTTGCGTACGATGTCCCGGCGTTTTTACCCGCATCGAATCAATTACCCACTGGGTATCGCTTTTCATCCGCGAGTTATCCAGCAAGCCAACTTTATTTTTGTAGTTGCGGATATTGGAAATTAACGAGTTAAAGCCAATATCCAGATAGGCATAAATTCCCGTTGAGCGGCGCTCTTCAGTTACCAGTGCAAATCCGTGGTTTATGGCTTCGTTAGCGTTATGGTTATTGATCTTTTTGCCGTGCAACGTAATGGTGCCAGCCGATTTCTCGCGAATACCAAATAACGTCTCAACAATATCAGTACGTTTCGCCCCCACCAGACCGGCAATACCGAGGATCTCCCCTTTATGCAGATCAAACGAGACATCGCGAATCGACGGCTGGCGCAGCGACGTCAGATTACGCACTTCCAGAATCACTTCGCCCGGCTTGTTTTCTTTGTCAGGGAAACGCTGGTTAAGAGAGCGTCCAACCATCATGGCGATGATCTTGTCCATCGTTAGCCCTGCCAGCGGTTCGGTAGCGATCCACTGACCGTCGCGCAATACGGTGACTTCATCACATAACTGGAAGATTTCTTCCATTTTATGCGAGATATAAACAATACCGCAGCCGCGCTCTTTTAATTTACGAATAATAGTGAAAAGATGATTGACCTCTTTTTCAGTTAACGAAGATGTCGGTTCATCCATAATCACAATTTTCGCGTTATAGGAAAACGCTTTGGCGATTTCGATCATCTGCATTTGCGAAACGGATAATGTGCCGACGCGCGCACGCGGATCGATATCAATATCCAGCTCATCAAAAATCGCTTTGGTTTCGCGGTACATTTTGTCCTGATCGACAAACATGCCTTTGGTGGGATATCGCCCCAGCCACATGTTGTCCATCACCGAACGTTGTAATACCAGGTTTAATTCCTGATGTACCATCGAAATACCATTTTCCAGTGCTTCTTTGGCAGAATGAAAATCGATCTCTTTACCCTGGAACAAAATGGTGCCGGAGTCTTTTTGATAAATACCAAACAGGCATTTTAATAATGTTGATTTTCCTGCGCCGTTTTCCCCCATTAATGCATGGATAGAATGTGGCCGGACTTTTAAATTAACGTTATCAAGTGCCTTAACACCCGGAAAAGACTTGTTGATACCGCTCATTTCCAACAAGTATTCCCCGGAAGACGGAGTCGTTGAGCTGACCATATAATTTTACCTTGTTGGCCATACAATAAGGGCGCAGTAAACGACTGCGCCCAATCAGTCTTATTTCTTGCTGAATTCAGCCAGGTTGTCTTTATCTACGCCAACGTAAGGTACGCGGACCACTTTGTTGTCGATTTTCCAGTTGGTAGCATCAGCCGCACCTTTGCCATCGGCCAGGTTTTTCGCCAGATCAAAAGTCGCTTTCGCCTGGTTGTTAGCGTCGTTCAATACGGTGCCCGCCAGTGCACCGGATTTCACCAGTGCCAGAGCTTCTGGCAGCGCATCGACACCAAACACTGGAATGCTGGACTTGTTGTGTGCTTTCAGTGCTTCTACTGCGCCCATTGCCATCGCATCGTTGTTGGCGATAACCACTTCGATTTTGTTGGCGTTCGGGCCAGACAGCCAGGCGTCCATCTTATCTTTCGCCTGAGCGGTATCCCACATAGCGGTATCTAACTGTAACTGTTCAGTTTTGATGCCTTTGTCGTTCAGCTCTTTAATCACGTAAGTGGTGCGTGCTTCTGCATCCGGATGGCCCGGTTCACCTTTCAGCAGTACGAATTGAATCTGACCGTCTTTGTTGAGATCCCAATCCTGGTTTGCCGCCCAATGCTTAGCAATCAAATCGCCCTGAATAATGCCGGACTCTTTGGAGTCAGTGCCGACATAGTAGGCTTTATCGTAGCTATCCAGCGCCTTACGAGACGGTTCTTTGTTGAAGAAAACCACCGGCACGTTTTGCCCGCGCGCTTTCTCAATCACCGTACCCGCAGCTGCCGGGTCAACCAGGTTGATCGCCAGTGCCTTCACCCCTTTCGCCAGCAATACATCGATCTGATCGTTCTGCTTGGACTGGTCATTCTGAGAATCATTCATCAGCAGCTGAACATCTGGCGCGGCTTTCGCATCTTGTTCGATAGCCTTGCGCACAACAGACATAAAGTTATCGTCGTACTTATAGATTGTTACACCAATACGGGTATCAGCAGCGTGTGCAGTGGCACCGAATAACATACTGGCCATTACAGCAGACAGGGTTAACACCTTCTTATTCATGGTATCTCCGGTTTTTCTTATGCAGGGTAGTGATTGAGATAAATGCTCGGCGGGGCAGTAGAGTTAATGAAGTGTTACTGAACGCCGAAGCTCACTTTTTAAAATTCGTTCTTCCATGCCCGGTAACGCTCCAGAAAACGGCTTTAATTGTTGTTATGACGCTATTACCTCGGTGAAAGTGATGATTCACTGTTACATACAGGTTACAGCGTTAAAACGGTGCAATCATAGCTATCGCATTGTTAATATACTGTGAAATCACTCACAGATTGAAAGCGGTTACATCGACTGATTTGTTGAGTTAGTGATCGCTGCCGCATTCTGGCGCGTTGCGACAGAATGGCGACGCACTAACGTCGGCATAAAACAGTGGCTGGCGTGAGGATCAATGTTGCCTGCTGCCCCTTGTAAGGCCAGTTCGGTAGCTAATTTTGCCATCGAAGCAATGGGATAACGCACGGTCGTTAATTGTGGGTCGGTGTAACGAGCGATGGGAATATCATCGAAACCGATGATTGAGAGATGTAACGGAATCGCAATACCATTATCTTTTAATGCCGTCAGTGCGCCAGCGGCCATATTGTCGTTGTATGCAAATACAGCGGTAAGTTGTAGATTGCGCCCCAGCAGTTCAACCATCGCCGCCTCACCGCCTGGCATGTCCGGGGTGCCAGTGCCAATCCAGCTTTCCGACGGAATAATATCCTGCTCTTTCAACGCACTCATCCAGCCTGCTTTGCGCATGGCATCATCTTCAATACCGTGGCTGGAAGAAAGATAACCAATACGTTGATGACCATTATTGAGCAACATGCGCGTGGCCATTCGGGCACCGCTGAGATTATCCAGGCAAACGCAACGATGGGCGTAACCTGGCACAACGCGGTTGATTAACACCATACCGGGAATGTTATCCATAAACTGCGCTAATTCATCATCGCTTAACGCTTTTGAATGAACAATCAACGCGTTACAACGCTGGCGAATTAACACCTCAATGGCATGACGCTCTTTTTCCGCTTCATGATAGCTATTACCTATTAGCACATATTTCTGGTGCTGCTGGGCGACGAGATCCACCGCTTTTACCAGCGCGCCGAAAAACGCATCAGAAACGTCCATTACCACCACGCCAATGGTATCGCTAACCTGAGTTGCCAGCGCCTGGGCATTGGCGTTTGGCCGATAATCCAGCTCGCTCACTGCTTTCATTACTGCTTCACGCGTGTCGGCACTGACCAGCGTGCTGTTATTGAGCACCCGGGAAACCGTTGCCACAGAGACGCCAGCCTGACGCGCTACATCACGAATGGTGATCATATTCACTACCTGTTATGAGATTGCAGTAAATGCCTGCTTGCTGGCGGCTATTTTGTCAGCACTGAATTCAGGACTTCGTGAATCGAGTCACAGCAATGGAAACGGTTACAACCATTTTGTTAATGAATGTGATCCAGATCGTTATCTTGATGTTTTAGATAATGCAGGTCCGGCAGCACGCAAAGTTAACTGACGCCAGAGCCATTCCACCGGCCCCTGACGGAAGTAACGCAGCCAGATAACAGAGAAGAGAATATTCGCCAGCCATACCGGAATAACAAACGCCAGCAATTCCAGACGGTCAAACTGCATAAACAAACCGAGGTGATAAAAAAGCGTGGTACAAATCAGCGTTTGCAATAGATAGTTGGTCAGCGCCATCCGTCCGACGCAGGCGATCGCGAGCACCAGCTTAAAGCGGCTCAATTGCGGCCAGAAACCATAAAACAGCGACGCATAGCCAACCGCCTGAAACGGCGCACTCAGTTCCCGCGGCATCTGAAGTAAGAAGGCGCACCAGCGATATGCCCAGTCCAGCCGCCATTGCAGGGCGATCGCTGGAAGGTTAATGATCACCCCAATCGCCACCAGCACAAAACCGGTTCGCCGATAATGGCGCAAGCTAAACTGCCCTTTCAGCCAGCCACTGCGCATCAGCGCCGCGCCAATTAGCATCATCCCTGCCAGTTGCCAGCCATACTGTGCGCCCAGTGCCAGTAAACTGTTCCCAACTCCATCGGCACGGTTACCGATCGCTTCAACGCCGCCATGAAGCTTCCAGTATTTTTCATACAAAATAGCCGATGCATCCGGCGTCCAGGCGCGGCTGGTCTGACTGTCTGAAATCAACCCCAACAACAGCAAAACGCCAAGCCCCACCAGATAAAGCATGACGCCGGTATTAAACAGGCTTTTTACCGATGGCGCATCGCGCACCAGCCGCCAGCAGATTAAGCCCACCAGCCCGTAAGCCAACAGAATATCGCCGTCCCAGAACAATAAACCGTGAATAAAGCCCAACAAGACTAACAGTGTTAACCGCGACTGGATCCAGCGTTTGCCACGGGGTAGCAACATTTGCAGGCCAGCACCAAACAGCAACGCAAAAAGCGTGAGGAATTTCACCTGACCGATGAGATCGTGTAATGCCCAGGTCCATGCATCCTGCGGCGTAATAGCGCCGTACCAGGCGGGATTGAGATAAGCCGCCTTTGGTAACCCAAAGGCGCTGATGTTTAATAGCAGGATCCCCAGAATGGCGACGCCGCGAACAAAATCGAGCGTGACGTTGCGCTCCATGGTTCCTGCCTTTTAATCAGTTGTGATGACGCACAGCGCGCAGAAACTCGTGGCGCGTATTCTGACTGGATTTGAACAATCCACCAAGAGAGGTCGTTGTCGTGGCACTGGTTGCATCGCGGATGCCACGCGCCTTCACGCAGTAATGTACCGCATCGATAGAGACAGCCACGTTATTGGTGCCCAGCAGCGTTTGTAGCGCAATGAGAATTTGCTGCGTCAGACGTTCCTGCACCTGCGGACGCTGGGCAAAGAACTGCACGATACGGTTAATTTTTGACAGACCGATCACCGAATCTTTCGGAATATAGGCCACCGTCGCTTTGCCATCGATGGTAACGAAATGGTGTTCACAGGTGCTGGTCAGGGTGATATCGCGCACGGTGACCATTTCATCGACCTTCATTTTGTTTTCAATGAGGGTGATTTTCGGGAAATTGGCGTAATCCAGACCGGAGAAAATTTCATCGACATACATTTTAGCGATGCGATGCGGCGTTTCCATCAAACTGTCATCAGCCAGGTCGAGATTCAGCAACTGCATGATTTCGGTCATATGACCAGCAATAAGGCTTTTGCGCGTTTCGTTATCCATTTCATGCACGGGCGGGCGCAGCGGTGTTTCCAGTCCTCGCGCAACTAACGCTTCATGAACCAGGGCCGCTTCTTTACTGAGTGATGGCATTTATGATTTCTCCTGCAGGTGTGACGCCTCCGCCCTGCGTGGGGGCAAAGTTATTAAGCTGATTTACAGCCTGATTATTGTGCGTGAGGCGGCGCACATAATCCAGTATTCACAGCGATAATTATTGTAATTGCCGCTGCCTTTCATCAGCAGATGTTAAAACATCGTTATGTATATACGGAAGTGAAAGTTACTCACAGCACATTGAATAAACGGTATGATGAAGAAATTGCAAACAACACAACAAGGAGCCACGCATGGAAATGCTCGAAGAGCACCGCTGTTTTGAAGGCTGGCAACAACGCTGGCGGCACGACTCCAGTACCTTAAATTGCCCGATGACGTTCAGCATCTTTCTTCCACCGCCTCGCGATCACACCCCGCCGCCGGTGCTGTACTGGCTCTCCGGATTAACCTGCAATGACGAGAACTTCACCACCAAAGCGGGGGCCCAACGCGTAGCGGCGGAACTGGGGATTGTACTGGTGATGCCAGACACCAGTCCGCGCGGCGAACAAGTAGCCAACGACGACGGCTACGATTTAGGTCAGGGCGCGGGGTTTTATCTCAACGCCACACAAAAACCGTGGGCGACGCATTACAGGATGTACGATTATCTGCGCGATGAATTACCGACTCTCATTCAATCGCAATTTAACGTCAGCGATCGCTGCGCTATTAGCGGTCATTCCATGGGGGGTCACGGCGCATTGATTATGGCGCTGAAAAATCCTGGCAAATACACCAGTGTTTCCGCCTTTGCGCCGATTGTGAATCCGTGCAGCGTCCCGTGGGGAATAAAAGCGTTTAGCACTTATCTGGGTGAGGATAAAAATGACTGGATGGAATGGGACAGTTGCGCGCTGATGTATGCGAGTAATGCGCAGGATGCGATCCCGACACTGATTGATCAGGGCGATAATGATCAGTTTCTTGCCGACCAGCTACAACCCGCAGTGCTGGCAGAAGCCGCGCGTCAAAAAGCGTGGCCGATGACGCTGCGTATTCAGCCGGGATATGATCACAGTTACTACTTTATTGCCTCTTTTATAGAGGATCATCTGCGCTTCCATGCGCAGTATTTACAGAAATAATCACCAGCAGAGGGTATTTTCCAGCGCCGTACTAAAATTATGGTCATCTGCGTGCGGGGCTGGAGACTTCTGGTTTAAATCTGTCAGTTGCTGGCGTACCTGTAGTCGCCCTGCCCCTTCGCCGCTGGAACTATTTTCGTTGAAATTACGCATTTCTGCTTCGAACAATATGGCATCGAGATTTTGCAATTTATTCAGCGCGCGCAGAAGAGAAATGAGAGTATCAAGATTTAAACTTCCCCCCTTTTCAATCCGCTTGACCGTTGCTATGCCCACCAATGCACGCTCGGCTAACTGCTGTTGGGTCAATGATAATGAGATACGCGTTTCTTTAATGCGAGCGCACAGTGATAAAATAATTTCGTTGTTATTCATCGTATTATATTTCATCTTACGCATCCTTTTTTCTTGGCTGCAATTTGCTCAGACAGCCATGATAAGTTTCACGGTATTTAGCGCTCATATCCTTTCCGGTTTCATACATCGCGGAAATTATCTCATCCAGCGTAATGCACGGCTCGCTTATGCGACTCAACGCCATCGTCGTTGCGTTGATAGCTTTCACAGCTGAAATAGCATTTCGTTCAATACAAGGAATTTGTACCTGCCCGCCAACTGGATCACAGGTCAAACCTAAATGATGCTCCATCGCAATTTCTGCCGCGCTAAGTACCTGAGCCACTGACCCGCCCATAAGTTCTGCTAATCCTGCTGCCGCCATTGAACTGGCAACACCTATTTCCCCCTGACATCCAACTTCAGAACCCAGAATAGAGGCATTTTTTTTGAACAGAATGGCGATGGCACCAGCGGTCAGTAAAAAGCGGGTAACGGAGTATGTATCAAGCTCGTGAATGAATTTATCATACCAGCACAGTACAGCCGGGATAATACCGCTCGCGCCGTTGGTGGGTGCTGTCACGACACGTCCACCCGCAGCATTTTCTTCGCTCACCGCAATGGCAAAAGTATTGACCCAATTGAGCGCAGTCAGGAAGTCATTGGAAAAACCCTTTGACTGCAACGATTTATATAAAGCACAGGCACGACGGTTAACCTGAAACGGACCTGGAAGTAATCCTTCTGTATGCATCCCGCGATAAACCGCATCCTTCATTACTTCCCATTTTTTATGAAGATCGTCATGCAAAAAAGCTGCTGTCTGGCAGTGCAGTTCGTTTTTCATCATTAATGCCGCGACAGATAATCCGTTTTGCTGACAAAGTTTTAATAATTCGTTTGCGTTCTGGAATTCAAAAGGATGTGGAGTGACTGATGGAGGAATAATCGCCTCTCCTGCTTTTAGCACTTGACCGTCGCCGATAGAAAACCAGGTTTCTTCATAAAGTGTAAACCAGTCATCTCTGGCACGAAATGTCATCGCATAAGGGTGCCCCGGATGCGCTTGTAGATTAGAAAGAATGGATACACTGACGTTGACACCAGGCATAACTTCCAGCGTCGCCTCAGTTTCTGCACGCCTGATGGCGGACATTTCCATGCGAATGTCAACGCTGTCAGGTAAGTGTCCTTGCAAACCGAGATAAATCGCCACATCAACATTATGGCACTTGCGGCTTAATGACAGCGCACCATAAAGTTCGACATCAATTTTCCGCAACAAAGGTAACATTTCTTGCTGTTTCAATTGTGACACAAAATTATAAGCCGCACGCATTGGCCCGACTGTGCGGGAACTGGATGGACCAATAACTATCTTGAATATATCTATGCAGCTTTCCATATTTTTAAATGATTCCTTCAACGTTGAAAAATAGTTATTCTTTATATCCTGGTAAAGATATCAAAAATGGTACTTTTAGTATCTTATTATTTCAAAGTATCAAAAAAAGTACTTTTTTATCTTTTATTTAACATTCACAACTGTGATTGTCAGATACATCAGCCTCTATGAAATCTTATTATAATCATTGCAGATAAAAAGGAGCGGTAAATGACGATTATTTATTTCTTGTCGCCAACAGGCATCGACATCACCCAAAAATGTCTGGAAGATTATCTGCAACATTTAAAGATTTCCCCCTCGGTGTTTTCGCTAACAACGAATTACAGTGGGCAAATAAATAAAGAGTATCTAAAGCTAGTATTACCAGATGATGTTACCAACCCTGCTTTTTATGCTGGTTTACGTCACCGTGCTGATAATCATCAGTTTGATTTTTTCCGTAAACCCAGGGTCTTACCGGATCAGGGAATTATTGCCTTTGATATGGATTCCACCTTTGTTGAAGAAGAAGGTGTCGATGAAATAGCCCGTAGACTCGGCATCTCTGAAAAAATCACCGCACTGACCCGTGAAGCGATGGAAGGGAAAATCGATTTTGATACCAGTTTTACCCGGCGAATTGCCATGCTTAAAGGAACGCATAAAGATATATTGCATCAAGTTTGTGAACAGATGACTCTTTCACCAGGTCTTGAAACTATTCTTCCCATACTAAAAGAAAAAGGATTCAAGACGGCAATTATATCTGGAGGTTTGGATATTTTTACTGAGCGATTGAAGGAAAAATATCAACTTGATTTTGCATTTTCTAACTCTGTGCGCATTAAGGAAGATCTGTTAACTGATACAATTACCTTACCTATTATGAATGCAGAAAAGAAAAAGCAAACCCTGATAAATTTAGCGACAGAGTTAGCTATCTGCCGTGAAAACATCATTGCCTGTGGAGATGGTGCCAATGATATTCCTATGCTTTTGCATGCCGGAAATGGCGTGGCATGGAAAGCAAAACCTAAAACCCGGGAAAAAATTGCTGACCAGATTAATTTTAATGGTTTCGAGTCGCTTCTCTTTTTTATAGAAGAAAAATTATAGCGCCATAAGGTTCACAGAAAAGGAAACTCACAATGAGTTTGAAAAAATTTATTTTCAGCCAGGCCGACCAACCGGTGGTCAAACCAAAAGAAGAAGTTGATCATACTTATAAAAAATTTCGCATTGAAATCATCACCTCTGTATTTATCTCTTATGCCGTATTTTACTTAACCCGCAAGAATTTCTCTGCGGCCATGCCAGCGATGTTAACGGATACGTCATTAACCGCACAAGATTTCGCTATCATGTCGTCGGTCTTTTACATTCTTTATGGCTCCATGAAGTTTGTAGGTGGCATGTTAGTCGATAAAATTAACCCACGAGCGATGACTGGCCCCGTACTTATTGGCGTCGGTATTGTTAACATTCTTTTCGGTTTTTCAGACAGCGTTGCTGCGTTCTATATCCTGTATAGCCTTAATGCTATTCTCCAGGGTACCAGTTTTCCGCCAATGGCAAAAATTATGGCCTCGTGGTTCTCGAAAAATGAACGCGGACGCTGGTGGGCAGTTGTTGAAGCTGCGCATAATATTGGCGGTAGTCTTGCGCCTCTCCTGACAAGCTTTGCTATTGCTTTTAGTGGCAGCTGGAAGATGGGCTTTTATGTTCCGGGTGTAATCTCACTGATTATGGGGATTGTTGCCTTGTTTACGATAAAAGATCGTCCCGGCACGCTCGGTTTGCCTAACGTCGGTAAGTGGCGCAACGACCCGACAGAACTTGCACAAGTTAAAGCAAGTCCGGTTGATCTCAGTTTTTGGCAAATATTCGTTAAATATATTCTTACCAACCCATTAGTTTGGCTCATTATCCTCGGGGATATGTCGGTCTATATTGCACGCACCATCCTCAATGACTGGCCACAAATTTATTATTCTCAGGTTCATAACTGGAGCCTGATTAAAGCGAACTCCATTATATCCTGGTTTGAAGCAGGTGGACTTGCTGGGGGATTACTGGCGGGGTACTTGTCCGATTTCATGTTTAAAAGTAACCGCTGGATGACAGGATTAATCTTTGCCATCGCTTTATGTATTTGCATCGTTCTCGTACCGCTGGTGCAGGACGTCTCCTACACATTAACGGCTATTCTTTTTACAATCATGGGATTTGCATTGTATGGACCGCATATGTTATTCGCTGTCGGGTGTCTTGATGTTACGCATAAAGATGCGGCAGGTTCCATTACTGGATTCAGGGGCTTGTTTAGTTATTTAGGCGCGGCAATGGCAGGGCTTCCAGTTATTATGGTGAAAAACAGTTGGGAATGGTCAGGAGTGTATATTTACGCAGTCATTACCATTTTGCTGACAACATTTTCACTGGCCTTACTGGCAAAATTTCATCGGTTATAAAGCCAGAAGCGAATTTCTGGGATTATGCCCGGCGGGATCGACGCCGGGCATCTTCTCATCAGAAGCGATAATCCACTGCCATAAAGTAACGACGTCCGTCTTCGTTATAGCTGTAGTCGTCACGACTGAGATCCTTGTCGCCAAGGTTCAGCACGCCCGCACGCAGTTTGACGTCTTTGGTCACCTGCCAGGCCGCGCCGGTATTCCAGATGGTATAACCGCCCGGAGTTTTAGCCGTCGCGCTGTCGGCGCGTTTCTGCCCGGTATAGTGACCAGAAACATAGAATGACCAGTCTTCCAGCGCCAGCGGTTTCCAGTCCAGCGTACCGTTAGCGGTATGGAACGGCAGATCGGACAACGGTTTGTTTTCGCCGTTGCTGACATCACGACCATCGTTGTAGGTGTAGTTGATCGACAGTTTCCATTCATCGTTGAACGGAATTTTCAGTTCGGTTTCCACGCCCTGAATACGTGCTTTGTTAACGTTGTAGTAGCTGAATACTGGCACACCGTCCGCTGTAAAACCGACAAAGTTTTGGTAGCCCGGTGCAGCATTGACGTCAGACGTACGGCTGATGCTGATACGATCTTTCACATCGTTACGGAAAACGGTAACGCTGGACTCCACCCCTTCCAGCCAGCCGTCTTCACCCATGTAGTAAAGCCCCAGCTCCCAACTTTCGCTGGTTTCTGGTTTCAGATCCGGGCTACCCACAATCTTACATGCGCCACGGCAGGAATTGCTCGTCCAGTCAGGGCTAAGTTGCAACAGAGAAGGTGCTTTAAATGCCGTCGCCCAGCCCCCTTTCACCGTTACGGTGTCGGTGGCGTTATAAACCAGGTAGGCACGTGGACTCCAGTGTTCACCGTAGGTTTCATGATCGTCCATACGTACGCCGGTCGTCAGCGCCAGCGGCTCGAAGATCCGCCATTCATCTTCCACAAACAGCGCGTACTGGCTGGCAGACGTTTTGGAGCTGGTTCCCCCGGTCAGGTTCACCGCATCGCTAAGTTTGTCGTGACGCCATTCACCGCCAACCGTAACAAACTGATTAATCGCCGTCAGTGGCAACGTGTATTTACCATCGACCGTATTGCTTTCGGAAGTAATCGGGCTGCTGTTGCCAGGGTTTTTGTTTTCGACTTTCTCACCGTAGTATTTCAGTTCGCTGGTGCCGTAATCCCAACGCCCATTATGGCTGACGGAGTAGTTCTGACGTTCCAGGCGGTTTTTGTCCAGCGAGTCGGAATCACGATCCTGACGGTCAAAACCGTATCCGGCAGTAAAATCGTGATTTTGATTCGGTGTCCAGGCAAATTCCACATTGCCGTCGCGGCTGGAGAATCCTTCAATACGCGGCGTTTCTCCGGTATCGGTGGTCGTTGAGTTTTGTGGGTCATCCTTTTCACGTTTTGCCAGGCTGCCGTAAGCTTTCATTCCCAGCACGCCGTCAATTAATGGTCCGCTGGTAAAGAACTGACCGTTATAGGTATCACCGCGATCGCGATGTTCCTGAATGGTGGTATCGACAGTAACGGTACCCGACCATTTCTGACCGATTTTTTTGGTGATGATATTCACGACACCGCCGAGCGCATCGGAACCGTACAGCGACGACATCGGGCCACGGACCACTTCAATACGTTCGATGGAATCGACCGGGATCCAGTTCAGATCGAAATCATTGTGGCGGAAGACGGCATTGCGGGAGTTAACGCGTTTACCGTCGACGAGAATCAGGGTGTAGCTGCTGTCAAGACCACGAATACTAACGCCCTTACGGTTATCCCCTTCGTTCGTCAGTTGTACGCCAGGCACTTCTTTGAGGACATCCTTCAGATTCTGTACCGGTTTTCGCTGCAGGTCTTCCTGGGTAATGACGCTGATACTGGCGGGTGCATCTTTAAGGTTTTGCTCAACGGAAGATGCAGTGACAACCATCGTTTCGCCATCATCATCGACCGCTAACACAGGCCATGCACAAGAAATAGCGGACAAACACAGCCCGACCCGTACGAAGGGGTTAAACCTAAACATTCCATATCTCCATGAGGTAACTACGAAAATAAAATGGGTTATCGCTCACATCTTCTTCACGTCCCCTTGCGTACGGCAGCATCGCGGTGGACTTATTTGTATGCAGGTGATCATCCCAGAAAGCCGGAACAGCCCCTGATTTGTCAGCCTTTTTTGATTTCGGCGTAACGATAATGCAAACGATAACAATTATCAGTCCAAATGTTAAAATTTATATCCGCATGATTTGTCAGGGAAATAGAATTAAAAAAGCCCTCTCGGTTGAGAGGGCTTAGCAAAGAAGGGAGGAAACTTATTTCTTATCGTTCTGCGGGAACTTCATTTCGCTGTAGCGTACGAAGTGAGTTCCTTTAATCAGCTTGTATCCGAACCAGATAATCAGGAACAGCGGGATACCAATATATGTTGCCGCTACGCCGCCCCAGTCAATGGTGTCTTTCAGGAACGCTTCGTAGTTCTGGCCCAAAGTAATAATCAGACACAGAATGAATGCGAAGATCGGCCCCAGTGGGAAGAAGCCTGAACGGTACGGCAGATCGTTAATGTCGTGTCCCTGCAATACGTAACCGCGACGGAAGCGGTAGTGGCTAATCGCAATCCCCAGCCAGGCAATAAAGCCTGTCATACCAGAGGTGTTCAGCAACCACAGGTATACCGTCTGGTTACCAAACATCGAGGTCAGGAAGCACAGACCGGCAATCACCGTCGTCGCATACAGCGCGTTACGCGGCACGCCACCACGCGACAATTTAGCGAAAATGCGCGGCGCTTTACCGTCACACGCCAGGGTGTACAACATACGAGTAGACGCATACATACCGGAGTTACCCGCTGACAGCACCGCCGTCAGAATAACAGCGTTCATCACCGCCGCCGCAGAGAGCAGACCCGCGTGTTGGAATACCAGGGTGAACGGACTGACGCTGATGTCTTTCACATCATTACGCAGTAGGCTCGGATCGGTGTACGGAATAATCAGGCTGATGATCAGGATCGCGAACACATAGAACAACAGGATTCGCCAGAACACCTGACGTACCGCGCGTGGAATGTTTTTCGCCGGATCTTCGGACTCGCCTGCAGCAATACCGATCAGCTCGGTTCCCTGGAAAGAGAAGCCGACAATCATAGCTACGCCGATCATCGCCGCAAAACCACCAGCAAACGGTGCTTCGCCGATTGTCCAGTTGCTCCAGCCCGCAGGCTGTGCGCCTTTGAAGATACCGATAATCATCAGCACGCCGACAACAATAAAGACAATAACCGTCGTAACCTTGATCAGTGAGAACCAGTATTCTGCTTCACCAAAGCCACGGACCGAAATGTAGTTCAGCAGGAAGATAACGCCGAGGAACAGCGCACTCCAGATCCAACCGGGTGTATCCGGGAACCACCAGCTCATAACCAGCTGCGCAGCAACCAGGTCAACGGCGATAGTCACCGCCCAGTTGTACCAGTAGTTCCAGCCCAGCGCGAAGCCAAAGCCTTCTTCAACATAGTTCTGACCGTAAGTGGCAAACGAACCGGAAACCGGCATATATGCGGCCAGTTCACCGAGACTGGTCATCAGGAAGTAAACCATCAGGCCAATCAACATATACGAGAGCAATGCCCCGCCCGGACCTGCCTGAGAAATCGTTGCGCCAGAGGCAACAAAAAGACCTGTACCGATGGAACCGCCAATGGCAATCATCGTCAGGTGACGCGCCTTTAATTCACGGCGTAAGCCCGGCGCTTCTGTGGTTTTAGTTTCGGAAACCATACAAAAATGCTATCCATCTTAAAAATGAGGCGCGATTGTAGCAGACGATTGGCAATCCTTCCGGCAGAAATACACGGTTATAAGACACCTTCATGATCGCCCCGGGATTATAAGTAAAGCAGCCAATCTCTTTTCTGGCGAATGCATGCTGCGGGCGCTGCGTCACGAAATCGACACAGCACCAGCATGTTCTTGTACAGCAACTTAACGCGGTACATTCGCGGGATCGCAATAGTCCAGAAAGCGCCGTAGCGCGTTGGAAAGGTGTTTTTGCCGATGATGTATACGCCACAACGTACGCATCAGGCGCGGCAGAGGGACCGCAACTTCACTTAATGTGCCTGCCTGCAATTGATCTTCAATGACCCGTCGCGACAGGCAACTAATTCCCAATCCATGACGCACCGCATGTTTGATTGCCTCGGAGTTACCTAACTCCATCGCCATCTCAAACTTCGGTAAATGTGACAGCAACAGATAATCGACAATCTCCCGCGTGCCGGAACCGCGTTCACGCAGGATCCACGGCGCAGCGGCCAGCTGCTCTAAGGTGACCGGACCACGAGCCAACGGTGAAGTCGGCGCGGCGAAAACCACCAGCTCGTCTTCCAGCCACGGTTCAGAGATGATTTCAGTGCTGTGGCACGGTCCTTCAATAAAGCCAATATCAACGCGGAAATCCAGCACCGCTTGCATCACGTCCTGGCTGTTCCCAACGCTAAGTTCAATCGGCAACTGCGGATAATCATGGCGATAACGGGCGATAACTGCAGGCAGAATGTAGTTACCGATAGTACTACTGGCATAGATACGAATCGCGCCGTTGTCTTCGCGAAACAGTTGTTCGATTTCAACCGCCTGTTCAAGCAGTGCCAACGCTCGCGGATAGAGCAGCCGCCCGTGTTCATTAACTACCAGTCTTTTCCCCACGCGATCAAACAGTTGCACGCCAAGCTGCCCTTCCAGGTCAGTCAAGGCTGCGCTCACTGCTGATTGCGACAACGCCAGCATCACCGACGCTTGGGTGGTTGATCCACTTTTCAATACTTCTGCAAAAACTTCCAACTGCCGGAGGGTGATGTGCATAGTCGCTTACCACTTATAAAGATTGATTATAAATATATAATCAATTTTATTTTTAAACCAGTTAGTCGTAACCTTATACCCGGTTAAAGGAGAGGGTTATGACGAATATCACCTTACAGAAACAACATCGTACACTGTGGCATTTTATTCCGGGGTTAGCCCTGAGTGCAGTTATCACCGGGGTCGCCCTGTGGGGTGGTTCCATTCCCGCGGTTGCGGGTGCCGGGTTTAGTGCCCTCACCCTCGCAATTTTGTTGGGGATGGTTTTAGGCAACACCATCTATCCGCACATCTGGAAAAGCTGTGACGGTGGTGTGCTGTTTGCCAAGCAATATTTATTACGTCTGGGTATCATTCTTTATGGCTTCCGTCTGACGTTCTCGCAAATTGCCGATGTCGGTATCAGTGGGATCATCATTGACGTGCTGACGCTGTCCAGTACCTTCCTGCTGGCTTGTTTCCTGGGGCAGAAAGTGTTTGGTCTGGATAAGCACACCAGCTGGTTGATCGGTGCCGGTAGCAGTATCTGTGGTGCTGCCGCGGTACTGGCGACTGAGCCGGTAGTGAAAGCGGAAGCCAGTAAAGTAACCGTGGCTGTTGCAACCGTCGTTATCTTCGGGACCGTCGCGATTTTCCTCTACCCGGCGATATATCCGCTGATGTCTCAATGGTTTAGTCCGGAAACTTTCGGTATCTACATTGGTTCTACTGTGCACGAAGTGGCGCAGGTGGTGGCGGCAGGTCATGCCATCAGCCCGGATGCAGAAAACGCAGCAGTTATTTCCAAAATGCTGCGCGTGATGATGCTGGCTCCGTTCCTCATCCTGCTGGCGGCGCGTGTTAAACAGCTGTCTGGGGCGAACAGCGGCGAGAAAAGCAAAATCACTATTCCGTGGTTTGCCATCTTGTTCATCGTAGTTGCCATCTTTAACTCGTTCCACCTGTTACCGCAGAGCGTAGTGAATATGCTGGTAACGCTGGATACCTTCCTGCTGGCAATGGCGATGGCGGCGCTGGGTCTGACCACTCACGTCAGCGCGCTGAAAAAAGCCGGGGCGAAACCTCTGCTGATGGCTCTGGTACTGTTTGCCTGGCTGATTGTTGGTGGTGGTGCGATTAACTATGTGATTCAAAGCGTCATCGCATAAACCACTACATCTTGCTCCTGTTAACCCGCTATCATTACCGTTTTCCTCCAGCGGGTTTAACAGGAGTCCTCGCATGAAATACATTGGAGCGCACGTTAGTGCTGCTGGCGGTCTGGCAAATGCCGCAATTCGCGCCGCCGAAATCGACGCAACCGCGTTTGCCTTGTTCACCAAAAACCAACGTCAGTGGCGTGCCGCACCGCTCACGACGCAAACCATCGATGAATTCAAAGCCGCCTGTGAAAAATATCACTACACATCGGCGCAAATTCTTCCCCACGACAGTTATCTGATTAACCTCGGACATCCGGTCGCTGAAGCTCTGGAAAAATCGCGCGATGCGTTTATTGATGAAATGCAGCGTTGCGAACAACTGGGACTTTCTTTGCTCAACTTCCACCCTGGCAGCCATCTGATGCAGATTTCAGAAGAGGATTGCCTTGCGCGTATTGCCGAATCCATCAACATTGCGCTGGATAAAACTCAAGGTGTGACAGCGGTGATTGAAAATACCGCCGGTCAGGGCAGCAACTTAGGGTTTAAATTCGAACATCTCGCGGCGATTATCGACGGCGTGGAAGATAAATCCCGCGTCGGCGTCTGCATTGATACCTGCCATGCTTTCGCTGCCGGATATGATTTGCGTACTCCAGCCGAATGCGAGAAAACGTTCGCGGATTTTGCCCGTATTGTCGGCTTTAAGTATCTGCGCGGGATGCACCTTAACGATGCGAAAAGCACCTTTGGCAGCCGCGTTGACCGCCATCATAGCCTCGGTGAAGGCAATATCGGTCATGATGCGTTCCGCTGGATCATGCAGGACGACCGTTTCGACGGCATTCCGCTGATCCTTGAAACCATCAACCCGGATATCTGGGCAGAAGAGATCGCCTGGCTGAAAGCGCAACAAACTGAAAAAGCGGTAGCCTGAAGATGAATAACCGGGAGAAGGAGATCCTTGCAATATTAAGGCGTAACCCGCTGATTCAGCAGAACGAAATTGCGGATATGCTGCAAATCAGCCGTTCGCGTGTTGCAGCGCATATTATGGATTTAATGCGCAAAGGTCGGATTAAAGGCAAAGGTTACATTCTCACCGAGCAGGAATACTGCGTAGTGGTGGGGACAATCAATATGGATATTCGCGGGATGGCGGATATCCGTTACCCGCAAGCGGCTTCTCATCCCGGTACAATTCATTGCTCGGCAGGCGGCGTTGGACGCAATATCGCCCACAATCTGGCGCTGTTAGGCCGCGACGTCCATTTGCTTTCAGTGATTGGCGATGACTTTTATGGCGAAATGCTCCTGGAAGAAACGCGCCGCGCCGGCGTGAATGTCTCCGGCTGCGTTCGTTTACATGGTCAAAGCACATCGACGTATCTGGCAATTGCCAATCGAGACGATCAAACCGTGCTGGCGATTAACGATACCCATCTGCTGGATCAGTTGACACCGCAACTACTGAACGGGTCGCGCGATTTACTTCGTCATGCGGGCGTGGTACTGGCTGATTGCAACCTGACAGCCGAGGCGCTGGAGTGGGTCTTTACCCTCGCTGATGAAATCCCGGTGTTTGTCGATACCGTTTCAGAATTCAAAGCGGGCAAAATCAAACACTGGCTGGCGCATATTCACACTCTGAAACCCACTTTGCCGGAGCTGGAAATTTTATGGGGCCAGCCGATAACCCACGATGCTGATCGTAATGCCGCAGTGAATGCGTTGCATCAACAAGGCGTTCAGCAATTGTTTGTTTATTTGCCCGATGAGTCTGTTTATTGCAGCCAAAAGGATGGCGAACAATTTTTGCTGACTGCGCCAGCGCATACGACGGTAGACAGTTTTGGTGCTGACGATGGTTTTATGGCGGGCCTGGTGTATAGCTTTCTGGAAGGAAGCAGTTTCCGTGATAGTGCCCGTTTTGCGATGGCCTGCGCGGCAATTTCACGCGCCAGCGGCAGCTTAAACAACCCTACCCTGTCTGCCGATAACGCGCTTTCATTAGTGCCGATGGTGTAACAATCTTGCCGGATTCGACGCTTGACCGCGTCTTATCCGGCTCATAACTCGCGCACTACGCTAAGCCAATAAAGAATCCTGCAATGGTGGCACTCATCAGGTTAGAAAGTGTCGCCGCCGCCAGCGCGCGTAAACCAAGCTGGGCGATTTCCGGCGCACGGTGTGGCGCAACCGCAGAAAATGCGCCAACCACCACCCCGATAGAACCAAAGTTAGCGAAACCGCACAACGCGAAGGAAATAATCGCCACGGTTTTAGCATCCAGAGTGCCAGCTGTTTGCAGATAAGGTGAGAAATTGAGGTAAGCGACAAATTCATTAATCGCCAGTTTCTGTCCAATCAAACTCCCGGCAAGATTCGCATCACTCCAGTCAACCCCCATCACCCACGCCAGTGGAGCCAACAGGTAACCTAAAATGGACTCCAGCGAGGCATGTTCAAAACCAAACCAGCCGCCAACGCCGCCGATAATACCGTTAATCAACGCAATTATTGCAACAAATGCCATCACCACTGTCGCCACACCTGCGGCGATTTTCAGCCCGGTCATTGCCCCTGTAGCGGCGGCTTCAATAATGCTTTTTGGCGGTGTTTCGGTGAAAGAGAGGTTATTAAAGGAAACCTGAGAAGATTCGGTAGCCGGGCTTAACAGGCGGGCAAACAAGATCCCGCCGGGGATCGCCATTAACGATGCCGCCAGCAAATACTCCACTGGTACGCCCAGCGCGGCGTAACCAATCATCGTAGAACCGGCAATTGAGGCCATGCCGCTGCAAATAGCCGTAAACAGCTCATTGCGATTCAGACGATCGATAAAAGGTTTCACGATCGCCGGAATTTCGTTTTGCCCGAGGAAAATGGTAGTGACCGCGACGAATGACTCGATCTTGCTGATATTCAATGCTTTCTGGAATATACCGCCGAGAATGCGAATTAAGATCCCCATCACACCGATGTAGTAGAGAATACTCACCAGTGCAGTGACGAAGATAATTGCCGGTAATACCCTGAAACCAAAGATAAATCCTGCGCCATCAAATAAGGTGTCCATTTTCGGTCCGACCAGAGAACCGAAGATAAAAGCGCTACCTGCATCGCTGTACGCCATCACTTTATGCACGCCAAAAGCGACTTTTTCTGCGACCCAACGCCCTGGTGGTAACCAAAGCATAATGCCGCCAATCACGACCTGTAATACCAGCGCCGCACCGACAGTACGCAGGCTGATCTTCTTCTTGTTTACTGACAGCAAAAACGCAATTGCCAGCAGTACCACCATTCCCAGAACACTTCTCATGACATCCATAGTTATTATCTCTTCATGTCATTTTGGGCGACGGCTTTCTGCCCATCAGAAATAGCCGGGCCTGCATCTTGCGATACTGTCCCGGCTTGTTATCAACACTTAATGGGTTTTGATGTAGCCGCGCACGCACTCTTCGACTAATCCCCAGAACCAGTCGGTATCAATAGTGATGCCGACTTTGGTATTGGCGGGCTTGCCAAGAACGCCCAGCTCGTCGCAGACGGTACGTCCGTAACAAGGGCCACTGTTGACGTCCACTTCGACGTACATCTCCTGGGTTTTAATGCCATCGGGGTTAATCAGATAACCGATACAGGTGGCGTCATGTACCGGGCCGCCAGCCAGACCGTAGTTTTCGAACTGGGTTTTCAGAGTGAAGTTCATGATGTCGCTGAACAACTCTCCGGCAGGGCCGCCTGCCCTTTCCATCCGAGCAATCACGTCCGGAGTGCAAACGGTCTGGTTGGTGAGATCGAGGCCCATCATCACTAATGGAACGCCGGAGGTGAACACCACTCGCGCCGCTTCCGGGTCAGCAAAGATGTTGAACTCGGCAGATGGGGTGAAGTTGCCAGTACCGTAAGCGCCGCCCATTAGCACAATTTCACGGATTTTTGGCAGGATTGCGGGTTGCATACGCATTGCCACCGCGATATTTGAAAGCGGACCAACCGGCACCAGAGTGATATCGCCATCGCTTGCCATCAGGGTATCGATGATATATTTCACCGCATGGGTACTTTCTGCCTGGCGGGTCAGCGGCTCGAATACCGGGCCATCAAGTCCGGTTTCACCGTGAATATTATCGGCAACGATTTGTTGACGCATAATGGGTTGCGGCATCCCCGCATAAACCGGAACATTAATCTCCAGTTTCTGGCAAACATTCAGGCCATTAATTAATGTTTTATCGAGGGTTTGATTCCCCGCCACAATAGTGATACCTAATAAATCAATCGCCGGATGTTTCGCGGCCATCATTATGGCAATAGCATCATCATGACCCGGATCACAATCCAGAATAATTTTTCTCTTTTCCATTGTTTATTTCCTCTGTTTCCAGTTGCGTTATTTTTTCTACAGCAAAGAAAATTCGACCGGGCCGATGATTGAATCTTAACAACAGCGTACGTATGCTAAATATGAGAAATCTCATAGCGGATAAACATCGTGAAAGAAATCCACAATAATGATCTTAAGCAGCAATTGATGAGTGAGTCCGCGTATAAGGATTGCTTTTCAACGGATGTTTCAGCCGATACACGGCTGTTTCATTTTTTAGCGCGTGACTACATTGTGCAGGAAGGGCAACAGCCGTCATGGCTGTTTTACCTGACGCGAGGCCGCGCCAGGCTTTACGCCACGCTTGCAAATGGTCGCGTGTCGCTGATCGATTTCTTTGCCGCCCCCTGTTTTATTGGTGAGATTGAGTTAATCGATAAAGACCATGAACCACGTGCGGTGCAGGCGATTGAAGAGTGTTGGTGCCTTGCACTCCCCATGAAACATTACCGTCCGCTGTTATTAAACGACACGCTATTTTTACGAAAACTCTGCGTTACTTTAAGCCATAAAAATTATCGCAATATTGTTTCTTTAACTCAGAATCAATCATTTCCGTTAGTGAATCGCCTGGCAGCTTTTATATTACTCTCGCAGGAAGGTGATCTTTATCACGAAAAGCATACGCAAGCGGCAGAGTATTTGGGCGTTTCTTATCGACATCTTTTATATGTTCTCGCGCAATTCATTCATGACGGTTTATTAATTAAAAGCAAGAAAGGGTATCTGATTAAAAACAGAAAGAAGTTGTTAGGGCTGGCGCTGGAGATGGACCCGGAGAATAAATTCTCCGGGATGATGCAGTAAAAAATAATCTGGAATAGTACGCGATTACCGGATGCAACGCTTAATAAGCGCGTACATCCGGTAATGAAACTCAAGCTAAACCAATAAAGAATCCGGCAATGGTCGCGCTCATCAGGTTGGAAAGCGTTGCTGCTGCCAGCGCCCGTAACCCAAGCTGAGCGATTTCCGGCGCGCGTTTTGGCGAAATAGCCGAAAACGCCCCAACGACTACACCGATAGAACCAAAGTTAGCAAAACCACAAAGCGCAAAGGAGATAATCGCAATGGTTTTCACTTCCAGCGTGCCGCCCGTTTGCAGGTATGGGGAGAAACTCAGGTAAGCGACGAATTCGTTAATCGCCAGTTTCTGCCCAATCAGGCTACCCGCAAGGTTGGCATCACTCCAGTCCACGCCCATGATCCACGCCAGCGGTGCCAGCACATAGCCAAAAATACTTTCCAGAGAGGCATTGGAAAAACCAAACCAGCCACCAATTCCGCCGATAATGCCGTTGATCAGCGCAATAATTGCCACAAACGCCATTACCACCGTCGCCACACCAGCGGCGATTTTCAACCCGGTCATCGCACCGCTCGCCGCCGCTTCGATAAAGCTTTTTGGCGGCGTTTCGCTGAACGACAGATTTTCAAATGTCACCTGCGAAGGCTCGGTGGCTGGGCTAAGAATACGTGCAAACAAAATACCACCAGGGATCGCCATCAGCGATGCCGCTAACAGGTAGTCAATTGGTACGCCCATTCCGGCATAACCAATCATCATCGAACCAGCAATGGACGCCATCCCGCTACAAATTGCCGTAAATAGCTCGTTGCGATTCATGCGATCGATAAACGGTTTAACGATTGCCGGGATCTCATTTTGCCCGAGGAAAATAGTGGTAACCGCAACAAAAGATTCGATTTTGCTGATGTTGAGGGCTTTCTGAAAAATACTGCCAAGAATGCGGATTAGCAGCCCCATCACGCCAATGTAGTACAGCAGGCTGATGAGCGCTGTGACGAAAATAATTGCCGGAAGTACGCGAAAGGCGAAGATAAAGCCTGCGCCATCAAACAGGTCATCCATTTTCGGCCCGACCAACGAACCAAAAATAAAGGCACTTCCGGCGTCACTGTAAGACATCACTTTATGTACGCCTAATGCCGCCTGCTCTACCGCCCATTTTCCCGGTGGGAAGTAGAGCATAATGCCACCAATAGCGATTTGCAGCAGCAATGCAGCTCCGACCGTGCGTACGCTGATACGCTTTTTATTCACTGACAACAAAAATGCTATTGCCAGTAACACCACCATCCCCACAACACTTCTCATTATATCCATAATGATTTTCCCTTCATGCCAGTAAACCCGGCGTCAGCGCCAGGTTTTGGTATGTATGATCAGTACGGGCGACGGCTTTCTGCCCGTCAGAAATTAACCCGCGAGACGCTGGTATTCTTTGGCAATTTCGCTCGCCAGAATGGCGTTGTTGAACACCAGTTGGATGTTGGATTTCAGGCTGTCACCACCGGTCAGTTCAGCAACACGAGCCAGCAGGAACGGTGTACTTTCTTTACCAATAACGCCCTGCTCTTCGGCTTCGGCGACAGCTTGATCTATGGCTGCATTGATAGATTCCTCCGGCATCGCAAACTGCTCCGGGATCGGATTCGCCACTACCAGGCCGCCGTTCAAACCGGTTTGCCATTTCACTGCCATTGCACGAGCGATTTCCGTGGCACTATCAAGGCGAATACTGACTTCAAATGGGCTGGTACGGCAGAAAAACGCAGGCAGCGCTTTTGTCTGATAGCCAATTAACGGCACACCGAAGGTTTCTAAATATTCTGTTGTTAATCCTAAATCGAGAATAGATTTTGCACCGGCACAAACAACGGTGACATTAGTATTTGCCAGTTCCTGTAAATCGGCAGAAATATCGAATGTATGTTCCGCACCGCGATGCACACCACCAATACCCCCCGTTGCAAATACTTTAATTCCTGCCAGTGCCGCGATAATCATCGTTGAAGCAACGGTGGTCGCGCCATTTTTTCCTGCGGCAACGACAAAAGGTAAATCACGGCGACTGACTTTCGTCACGTTATGTCCTTCACGGCCTAACAATTCAATTTCTTCTTTGCTCAAACCTACTTTCATGACACCACCAATAATGGCGATTGTTGCAGGTACAGCACCGTGCTTACGAATTGTGTCTTCTACTTCAATTGCCGTCTCAGCATTTTGCGGGAATGGCATCCCGTGAGAAATAATGGTCGATTCCAGTGCCACAACCGGTTTTTTGTTTTTTAAAGCGTCCTGCACTTCCGGAGAAATTTGTAATAATTCAGGGGAAATTTTTAATTCAGACATTCTGCGTTCTCCACTAACGATATAACGTTGGCAATCGATAAATCGGGGTTATTGGTGTATTCACAGGAGAGCGCCATTGACGAACATCCCTGTGCGAAACGAACAGATTCGGCAAACGGCATTCCGTCTACCCAACACGAAGCAAGTCCCGCCATCATGGCATCGCCCGCTCCGGTAACATTAATGACATTGGTTTTAATCGGCGCAGACCAACCACTTTCACCGCTGATATCACTGTAATAAACGCCGTCGCCGCCCATGCTCAATACCAGTCGGTTCAGGCCATGTTGATGGAACCAGGCGGCAACCTTTGCCACATCTTCACGCCCTGACAACGCAATCCCACTCAGGGTTTCCGCTTCAAGGCGGTTTGGCTTGAGAGTGTGGATCAGATTTAGACGGTCGCGCACTTTGACACATTTCCACGCAGAAACAGGATCGACAAATACGGGTACGTTGGCGGCATTATCCAGAATCCATGCCAGTGCCTCTTCACTGATATTACAGTCCGCGACAATGACCTTTGCCCTCTGAATAAATTCACGGTGCTGTGCGAGATATTCAGCTGTAATAGCGTTGCTAATATTCATGTCATTTATAGCAACCAGCATTTCACCGGTATTATCGAGTAATGATAAATAGCTCGACGTATTTTCTCCCGGCACAATCAGGCATTTATCGACATAAACGCCAGATTGATTGGTTTGCGTTAGCAGCGATTGACCATAAAAATCACTGCCTACGGCGCTCAGTAGCTAGGCTTTATTACCCAGCAACGCCAGGTTTTGTGCAATATTGCGCCCTACCCCACCAGGCGTAAATTTTATTTTACCTGGATTTGAATCCGCATAATTTAATGATTCATGTGAATATCCGGCGACATCAATATTCGCCGAGCCTATAATTACGACATAATCCTTTTCGCGCATAGCACGTCCTCTGGTAAAAAATTACCAACCCTGTCAATCCACAAGAATATAGATACTGCAAAGACGGTTTAAACATGTGTTCATATTTAAACATGTGCTCATAGTATGCATGTTTTACGTAAAGTAAATTGCCGCCAGAGAGGCAAAATGGGCAGATTTGAGCAGGCTCACAAAATGCGATTAAATGCCTGAATTACAAAAGTGAGGAATTTGTGACGGGATGCACAGAACAGGAACACTAAAAAAGGGCAGAAAATAATCTGCCCTTGAGGAAATAACCTTAGTGTTTGATGAACATTTCAGGTTTCTACTGAAAGATAAAACCTTTTAAATTCATAAAATTACATTCACAAACTGGTCATTCCCTTTGCGCTCATCAAATGTTACAGGGCAGGAAATTTCTGCCCTGTAACACACCTTTTATTACGCTGCTTTCGCTACTGCGTCCACTTCCGGACGTTTCAGGAAGGCATAGGCCAAACCCGCCACCAGCGTACCGGCAATAATTGCTACCAGGTAACCCAGTACCGGCGTAATAGCGCCAGGGATCAGCAGAACAAACAGACCACCGTGCGGTGCCATCAGTTTCGCACCAATCGCCATTGAGATTGCGCCAGTCAGCGCCCCACCAACGATACAACACGGCAGCACACGCATCGGATCACGAGCAGCAAACGGAATTGCACCTTCCGAAATAAAGCACAGACCAAGAACCAGAGCGGCTTTGCCACCTTCCTGCTGCGCTTTGTCGAATTTGCGACGCGCCACCATTGTTGCCAGACCCATTGCCAGCGGTGGCACCATACCTGCCGCCATAATCGCCGCCATCGGGCCATAGGTTTGAGTACTCAGCAGACCCACACCGAATGCGTACGCTGCTTTATTTACCGGACCGCCCATGTCAGTACACATCATGCCACCGAGGATCGCCCCCAGCAGAACCGCATTCGCAGTCCCCATGGTCTGCAGCCAGTGAGTCAACCCTTCGAGAATGCCAGCAACCGGTTTACCGATCAGGTAGATCATCGCCAGACCGACCACCAAACTGGAAATTAGCGGAATGATCAGGATCGGTTTCAGCGCCTCCATACTCTGTGGCAGTTTCAGTTGCGTACTGATTAACTTCGCAATGTAACCAGCCAGGAAGCCCGCAATAATACCCCCAATGAAGCCAGAACCGGTGCTGACCGCCAGCATACCGCCAATCAGACCCGGCGTGAGACCCGGACGATCGGCAATGGAGAAGGCAATGTAACCTGCCAGTACCGGCACCATCAGCGCAAAGGCTGAACCACCACCAATCTGCATCAGCGCCGCTGCCAACGTACCCGGCTCTTTAAACGCTTCGATACCAAAAGCAAAAGAAAGCGCGATACACAGACCACCTGCAACGACCATCGGCAGCATGTAAGAGACGCCCGTCAGCAAGTGACGGTAAGCGCCTGCACCCTCTTTCTTACCTTCAGTGGTCGCTGTTTGAGCTTTGCCCGCCGGTTCATACGGCGTTGCTTCAGCAACCGCTTTATCCAGTTCCTGCGCGGTTTTCTTCAGCGCCAGACCGGTAGAGGTGCGATACATCGGTTTACCAGCAAATTTCGCCAGATCCACTTCGATATCTGCCGCCACAATCACCAGATCCGCTGCGGCTACTTCTTCAGGGGTGATCGCATTACCCGCGCCAACAGAACCACGGGTTTCAACTTTCACCCACCAGCCACGTTTTTTCGCTTCGGTTTCAATGGCTTCAGCCGCCATAAATGTGTGTGCTACGCCAGTCGGGCAAGCTGTCACCGCAACTACGCGTTTCGGACCGCTGGTGGCAACTGGTGCTGTCGCAGCGACCGGTGCAGTGTAAGGTTTCGCATGGCCTTTGGCTTCACTCAGGAACAGCTCAGGGTGCGCAACTGCCCGGGAAATATCGCCCAGCCAGACATTTTTACCGTTCAGCGCGCTGTCGTTCGGGATGGAATCACCGAGAACAATCGCCATTTCAGCGTCGTTCGGATTGTCGATGATTTCCAGTTTTGCTTTTCGCGCCGCCGCGCCCAGCAGGGTCTTCGCCATATAGGCGCGTGCCTGACCGAGATTAGCGTCAATAATCAGCAGCGTTTTCATTATGCCTCTCCTGCTGTCAGTTAAAAGGTTGTAAGTCGACGCGCGCCATCATTGCGGCCAACTGCGGACGATCGGTAATACCCACATTGCTTTGACTTACCGCCAGGGCTGCAACAGCTGTCGCCAGACGCAGTGTGTGTTCACTGGATTCACGCATCAGCAAGCCATAAATCAGGCCACCAACCATAGAATCCCCTGCGCCAACGGTGCTTACGACATCGACTGACGGTGGTTTGGCGATCCATTCGCCGGAGGCATTAACCCAAAGCGCGCCTTCGGCACCCAGTGAAATAACGACATGCGCGATACCTTGTTCACGCAGCGCATGCGCAGCTTCAATCACATCTTTCATTTCAGGCAGTTTACGGCCCGCCCAGATTTCCAGCTCGCGGCGGTTAGGTTTCACCAGCCACGGTGCCGCTTTCAAACCTGCCACTAACGCTTCACGGCTACTATCAAAGATAATGCAAGGACACTGACTACGCAGGCGAGTCATCCAGTCGGTGAACGCTTCCGGGCTGACGCCTGACGGTAAGCTTCCGCTGACACAGACCATATCGAACTGACCGAGCCAGCTCAGAGAATCAGTCACAAAGCGTTCCCAGTCGGCGGGGGTAACTTCAAAACCCGAGAAGTTGAAGTCGGTCACTTCGCCGTCTTTTTCCGTCAGCTTAACGTTAATTCGGGTGCGCCCCTGTACAACCTGGAAACGGTTGGCAATGCCCAGCTCGCTGAACAGTTGCTGAAAACCATCCTGATTGTCTTTACCGAGGAAGCCGCCAACGGTGACATCAATTCCCAGGTCTTTTAATACTTTGGCCACGTTGATGCCTTTACCCGCCGCATGCAGACCGGTGGTTTTCACCAGGTTCACTTCGCCGCGTTCAATTTCCGGGCAGAAACCAACAAGGTCATAAGCCGGATTAAGGGTGATAGTAGCAACACGTCTGCTCATTATGCGCCCTCCCCAAGACCAGCAGCGATAGCGTCGCCAATGGCTTTCAGCGCCTGCTCAGCATCTGCACCCTGGGCGGTAAAGCGTAGGCGATGACCTTTCTTAACGCCAAGTGCCACAACTTTCATCAGACTACGTCCGTTTGCCGGTTTGCCGGTGCCATCAAGGTTTGTCACGGTAATATCACTGTTAAATTGTTTAATAGTATTGACCAGCATGGTACCTGGACGAGCATGCAGGCCGTGTTCATTGCGCACCACAAACTCCGCGCTTAACACGTCGTCGGTCGGCGCATCATCGCTGGTCAGCAGCGCCAGCAACGTTGCCGCATCCGCTTTCAGCAAACGGTCAGCTTTATTGTCGAGCAACAAATCAGCGAGACGCTTAAGAACCGCGACGGGCTGATCGTCATTCATCGCCACACTCACCAGCATGGCTGCCGTTTCGCCGTCCACATCTAAAGCATTTGCCGCACGGCTTACCGCAATCGCGCTACGCAAATTGCCTTCAGCGCTATCGCTCAGCCAGATGCCCTGTCCGAGGTTCAGCGGTTGTTCATTGATGGCTTTAGTGACGAAGGTGGCGTCAACTGCCCCTGCTTCTTTCAGACGCGCAGCGTTAAGCGCCTGAAGCGTCAGTAGATCGCTGGCGACAATATCCAGCGTCAGCATTTCGTTATCGAGCTTCAGCTGCTCACTCTGCTTTTCGCCCATCAGCAATGCGCGAAGTTCTTCTGCTGTCGTTGCTGACTTCAGCTGTTCAGCAACGGAATCATCGCTCAGTACGTGGGTCAGCTGGCGTAACAGACCCAGATGTTCATCCGAGCTGGCAGCAATACCGATCGCCACGTACGCTACCTGGCCGTCACCCCAGGTGACGCCTTCCGGGAACTGAAATACCTGAACGCCGGTTTTCAGCACCTGATCGCGGGTGTCGGTAGTGCCATGTGGAATAGCAATACCATTGCCGAGGAACGTAGAGGTTTGCTGTTCGCGCGCCAGCATGCCATTGACGTAGCCTTCAGCTACATTACCGGCCTGCACCAGCGCCGCAGCGACCTGGCGAATCGCCTCTTCTTTGTCTCCGGCCTTTTCGCCCGGATGGATGTCCTGTACGGATAACTGGAACATAGTTCTCCTCTCTTGCTGAATTGAAACGATTCAGCTTCTATGAGAAAAAAAGCGCCAACCTGGCTTAGGGTTAAAGACAAGATCGCGCTGAAACGTTTCAAGAAAGCATAATACTTCTGTTTCAGCACGCAAGGAAAGCCGTAAAGTAATGAGCAAAAGTTTGATGTGCTGCACAATTTTTTGTCATTTTTCCTAATTGCTGATGGGAAAATCCGTGGTCAGTAATTTCAATTCAGCAGCGTCAGCAGACAATCAGCAAGAGTGAAATGGCATTTTGATTATTCGTGGCGCTTTTGATTTTGCTGTCTGTTTATTTACTGACAAGCAGCGTAAACTCCGCGTCTTCATCTTCCAGTGATCGACCAGCATGCATAACTCCCCCGCAGTCTCCAGCGCGAAATCGTTTGACCTGACCTCGACGGCGTTTTTAATCGTTGCCTTTCTCACCGGTATTGCGGGCGCTCTGCAAACCCCGACACTCAGTATTTTCCTTACCGATGAAGTACATGCCCGTCCGGCGATGGTGGGATTCTTCTTTACCGGCAGCGCTGTCATTGGGATTCTGGTCAGTCAGTTTCTCGCCGGGCGCTCTGATAAGCGCGGCGATCGCAAATCGCTGATTGTCTTTTGCTGCCTGTTAGGCGTGCTGGCCTGCACCCTTTTTGCCTGGAATCGCAACTACTTTGTTTTGCTATTCGTTGGCGTCTTTCTTAGCAGCTTTGGCTCGACCGCTAACCCGCAAATGTTTGCCCTTGCACGTGAACATGCCGACAAAACCGGACGTGAGGCGGTGATGTTCAGCTCTTTTTTACGCGCTCAGGTTTCACTGGCATGGGTCATTGGCCCGCCGCTGGCTTATGCCTTAGCGATGGGTTTCAGCTTTACGGTAATGTATCTGAGCGCAGCGGTAGCGTTTATTGTTTGCGGCGTGATGGTGTGGCTGTTTTTACCGTCGATGCAAAAAGAGCTTCCGCTGGCGACCGGCACGGTTGAAGCGCCGCGCCGTAACCGTCGCGATACGCTGCTGCTGTTTGTCATTTGTACATTGATGTGGGGCTCGAACAGCCTGTACATCATCAACATGCCACTATTTATTATCAACGAACTGCATCTTCCCGAGAAACTGGCAGGCGTGATGATGGGGACCGCCGCCGGGCTGGAAATCCCGACCATGTTGATTGCCGGATATTTTGCCAAACGTCTGGGTAAGCGTTTCTTAATGCGCGTTGCTGCCGTGGGTGGCGTCTGTTTTTACGCAGGAATGCTGATGGCGCATTCACCTGCCATTCTGTTGGGCTTGCAGCTGCTAAATGCTATTTTTATTGGCATTCTGGGCGGCATCGGGATGCTCTATTTTCAGGATTTGATGCCCGGTCAGGCAGGTTCAGCCACCACGCTCTATACCAACACGTCGCGCGTGGGCTGGATCATCGCAGGATCTGTGGCGGGCATCGTCGCCGAGATCTGGAATTATCACGCTGTGTTCTGGTTTGCGATGGTGATGATTATCGCCACTCTGTTTTGCTTACTGCGGATTAAAGATGTTTAAGGCGCGGTCAGCATTTCCAGATCGATAAGCCAGGTCATTGCCTGCTGACGCGAGTTACCGCACATTTCAGCGCTGGCTTGTAAGCCTGCACAGACTTTCGGCCGCAGTGGCGAGGTGAAAATTTTACAGCGTTGCTGTTCATCAAGCTGAATGCAGGGCGTATTGGCGGGCTTGCCATCTGGCATACCGGGAATAGGGCTGGAAATTGAAGGGGCAGTGCAACACGCCCCGCAACCCGGACGGCATTCCATACGTTGTTCTCTTAAGGTTAACCACCGGATTGATGAGCGCGCACAGTACCACCTTTTTTGCACCAGCAAAAGTGCGAATACCACTTGCCCGAAGGGCCCGTCGCGAGTACTTTGTCGCGATATTTTTGACATTTTCGACTACAGGAATTTTTCGATGCCAAGAGCGAACGAAATTAAAAAAGGTATGGTACTGAATTACAACGGCAAACTGCTGCTGGTTAAGGACATTGATATTCAGTCGCCCACTGCCCGCGGTGCCGCTACGCTGTACAAAATGCGTTTTTCTGATGTCCGTACCGGGCTGAAAGTAGAAGAGCGTTTCAAAGGAGATGATATCGTTGACACCGTGACGCTGACCCGCCGTTACGTTGACTTCTCCTATGTCGATGGCAACGAATATGTCTTTATGGATAAAGAAGACTATACCCCGTATACCTTCACCAAAGATCAGATTGAAGAAGAGTTGCTGTTTATGCCTGAGGGCGGCATGCCGGACATGCAGGTGCTGACCTGGGACGGTCAACTGCTGGCGCTTGAGCTGCCGCAGACCGTTGATCTGGAAATCGTTGAAACCGCACCAGGCATCAAAGGGGCATCTGCCAGCGCCCGTAACAAACCGGCGACATTGAGCACTGGTCTGGTGATTCAGGTACCAGAATACTTAAGCCCTGGCGAAAAAATTCGTATCCATATCGAAGAACGCCGTTATATGGGTCGTGCTGACTAACTTCAGCCGCATGCAGAAAAGGGATAGCTCAGGCTGTCCCTTTTTTAATTTATTATACCAATCTTCTATTTTGCGCTTCCTGAATATAGTTCTCCCGTAATATTCACCAGTTCATTGATCGCCCTCACACTTCATCGCATTAACAATCCAGACCAATTTCAATTTCTGTCATATAACTTTACACTGTCATTGTTAATCAATCGTTACTAAGACGTGACTCCTATGAATACAATCGCCTCCGCTACGCTCCCGCCTCAGGTACACGCTCCACGCTACGATCGCCAGCAGTTGCAATCACGTATCGTTCATTTTGGCTTCGGAGCCTTTCACCGCGCACATCAGGCGTTACTGACCGATCGTGTGCTGAATGCCCAGGGCGGCGACTGGGGGATCTGTGAGATCAGCTTGTTCAGCGGCGATCAACTGATGAGCCAGCTCCGCGCACAGAACCATTTATATACCGTGCTGGAGAAAGGTGCGGACGGCAATCAGGCGATAATTGTCGGTGCCGTTCACGAATGCCTGAATGCAAAACTGGATTCCTTAGCGGCAATTATTGAGAAATTTTGCGAGCCACAGGTGGCAATTGTTTCCCTGACGATTACCGAAAAAGGCTATTGTATTGACCCGGCCACCGGTGCACTCGACACCAGCAATCCGCGGATTATTCACGATCTTCAAAATCCTGAAGAACCTCACTCCGCGCCGGGTATTCTCGTCGAAGCACTGAAACGACGCAGTGAACGCGGCCTTGCACCGTTTACCGTACTCTCCTGCGACAATATTCCCGACAATGGCCATGTGGTGAAAAACGCGGTGCAGGGGATGGCGGAAAAACGTTCACCAGAACTCGCCGGGTGGATAAAAGAACACGTCAGTTTTCTGGGAACCATGGTCGACCGCATTGTTCCAGCAGCAACCGACGAGTCGCTGACAGAAATTAGCCAGCATCTGGGGGTGAATGATCCCTGTGCAATTAGCTGCGAGCCGTTTATCCAGTGGGTAGTGGAAGATAACTTCGTTGCAGGGCGTCCAGCCTGGGAAGTCGCCGGTGTACAAATGGTGAATGATGTTCTGCCATGGGAAGAGATGAAACTGCGTATGCTTAATGGTAGCCACTCTTTTCTCGCTTATCTGGGTTACCTCTCAGGATTCGCCCACATCAGCGATTGCATGCAGGATCGTGCATTTCGCCATGCCGCCAGAGCATTAATGCTGGATGAGCAAGCGCCGACACTGCGAATTAAAGATGTCGATTTAACACAATATGCGGATAAGTTAATTGCACGTTTTGCTAACCCGGCGCTGAAACATAAGACCTGGCAAATCGCAATGGATGGTAGCCAGAAATTACCGCAACGTATGCTGGCAGGTATTCGCATACATCTGGCGCGCGAAACGGACTGGTCGTTGCTGGCATTAGGCGTTGCAGGCTGGATGCGTTACGTCAGCGGCGTTGATGATGCCGGAAATGCCATTGATGTTCGCGATCCGCTTAGCGATAAAATTTGCGAACTTGTTGCGGGCAGTAGCAGTGAACAACGCGTAACCGCCCTGCTTTCTCTGCGTGAAGTTTTCGGTGATGATCTGCCAGATAACCCGCATTTTGTGCAGGCTATCGAACAAGCCTGGCAACAAATCGCACAATTCGGCGCGCATCAGGCGCTATTAAACACCCTCAAAATTTAACGATTTCTGCGGTTAAAGCGGATGAAGCTCGCCTTCGTCCGCTCTCCCCTTCTCTTTTCTGCCTTTTTTAGCCAGGATTAACGCTCAGTTAACTTTTAAGAATATTGCGGAGCCGTTGTGACCAGGACCAACCTCATCACCGGTTTTCTCGGCAGCGGGAAAACTACGTCGATTCTTCATCTGTTAGCCCATAAAGATCCCAACGAAAAATGGGCGGTACTGGTTAATGAATTTGGGGAAGTCGGAATTGATGGTGCTTTGCTCGCCGATAGCGGCGCATTGTTGAAAGAGATCCCCGGCGGCTGTATGTGCTGCGTTAATGGTTTACCCATGCAGGTAGGGTTGAATACCTTACTGCGTCAGGGAAAACCAGACCGCTTGTTGATAGAGCCGACCGGGCTGGGCCATCCGAAACAGATCCTCGATCTCTTAACCGCGCCCGTGTATGAACCGTGGATAGATCTGCGCGCCACGTTGTGCATTCTCGATCCACGCCTGCTGCTGGACGAAAAAAGCGCCAGCAATGAAAACTTCCGTGACCAGCTGGCTGCCGCAGACATTATTGTCGCCAATAAATCCGACCGTGCGACGCCCGAAAGTGAGCAAGCGCTACAGAGCTGGTGGCAGCAAAATGGTGGCGATCGGCAATTAATTCACAGCGAGCATGGGAAAATTGACGGTCATCTTCTGGATTTGCCACGTCGCAATTTAGCCGAGTTGCCCGCCAGCGCGGCGCATTCTCATCAGCATAGCGTGAAAAAAGGGTTAGCAGCGTTAAGCCTGCCAGAGCATCAACGCTGGCGTCGCAGTCTGAACAGTGGACAAGGGCATCAGGCCTGTGGCTGGATATTCGACGCTGATACGGTATTCGACACCATTGGCATTCTGGAATGGGCGCGACTTGCACCGGTGGAACGCGTCAAAGGCGTGATGCGTATTCCCGAAGGGCTGGTGCGAATCAACCGTCAGGGCGATGACCTGCACATTGAAACGCAAAACGTTGCGCCACCGGACAGTCGTATTGAGCTGATTTCCAGCAGCGAAGCTGACTGGAATGCTTTGCAGAGCGCGCTGTTGAAGCTTCGTTTAGCGACTACCGCGTAAGGTTGCCTGCGTTTTTCAGTAAGATAATTAGAGAAAATATGATTAAAAATTTGCCGCAAATAGTGTTGTTGAATATTGTCGGCCTCGCGCTGTTTCTTTCCTGGTATATTCCCGTTAATCATGGATTCTGGTTGCCGATTGATGCGGATATTTTTTATTTTTTTAATCAGAAACTGGTCGAAAGTAAGGCCTTTTTGTGGCTGGTTGCATTGACCAACAATCGCGCTTTCGACGGTTGTTCACTGCTGGCAATGGGAATGTTGATGCTGAGTTTCTGGCTGAAAGAAAACGCCCCAGGCCGACGACGTATCGTGATTATTGGCCTCGTCATGCTATTAACTGCAGTGGTATTAAACCAACTGGGTCAGGCATTAATTCCTGTAAAACGGGCCAGCCCAACATTGAGTTTTACCGATATTAACCGCGTCAGCGAACTGCTCTCTGTTCCCACGAAAGATGCCTCACGAGATAGCTTTCCCGGCGATCACGGTATGATGCTGCTTATTTTTTCAGCATTCATGTGGCGTTATTTCGGCAAAGTTGCAGGCCTTATCGCCCTTATTATTTTTGTGGTTTTTGCGTTTCCCAGAGTAATGATTGGCGCACACTGGTTTACTGACATCATTGTCGGTTCGATGACCGTGATATTGATCGGTTTGCCCTGGGTGTTGCTGACGCCATTAAGTGATCGATTAATCACCTTTTTTGACAAATCACTACCGGGAAAAAACAAACATTTCCAAAACAAATAACTCACGGTAATTAACATCATCAGGTTTATTTTTATAGTAAGGATATTCCTGATGATGTGCGCCTTTGCTTTCTTTCATCGAACACAAAAATCATTCCCTAAGTAAATGAATGGATTGTATGCGTTTCACTCAATCGTACTTTAATTGACCAATCCCGCTTATTAACTTTCTGTATCACTTTTTCTTATAAAAAATCATGTAAAACCACTCGCCAAGACCGCACCAATCGGGTAATCTCGAACTCGTTTTGCCTCGGCGGTAGATTATCCTCACAGCATATAATTTTGTGCGTTAGTCCACAGATTTGGCCTTAAGGAATTGTTTCAACATGCCCAGGTAATTAGTCTCGTGTCGCTTGGCATTTTTTTATAACGATATTTGTCGTTAAGGACTT
Organism: Escherichia sp. HH41S; assembly: GCF_009820115.1. Classification (NCBI taxonomy): domain Bacteria; kingdom Pseudomonadati; phylum Pseudomonadota; class Gammaproteobacteria; order Enterobacterales; family Enterobacteriaceae; genus Escherichia; species Escherichia sp. HH41S. Next base: position 239,231 of record NZ_VNXE01000095.1, on the reverse strand, counting down.
CAAGGGAAAACAAACAACATGGTCAAATCTCAACCGATTTTGAGATATATCTTGCGCGGGATCCCCGCGATTGCAGTAGCGGTTCTGCTTTCTGCATGTAGTGCAAATAACACCGCAAAGAATATGCATCCTGAGACACGTGCAGTGGGTAGTGAAACATCATCACTGCAAGCTTCTCAGGATGAATTTGAAAACCTGGTTCGTAATGTCGACGTAAAATCGCGAATTATGGATCAGTATGCTGACTGGAAAGGCGTACGCTATCGTCTGGGCGGCAGCACTAAAAAAGGTATCGATTGTTCTGGTTTTGTACAGCGTACATTCCGTGAGCAATTTGGCTTAGAACTTCCGCGTTCGACTTACGAACAGCAGGAAATGGGTAAATCTGTTTCCCGCAGTAATTTGCGTACGGGTGATTTAGTTCTGTTCCGCGCCGGTTCAACGGGACGCCATGTCGGTATTTATATCGGCAACAATCAGTTTGTCCATGCTTCCACCAGCAGTGGTGTTATTATTTCCAGCATGAATGAACCGTACTGGAAGAAGCGTTACAACGAAGCACGCCGGGTTCTCAGCCGCAGCTAATAAACCGTTTGGATGCAATCCCTTGGCTATCCTGACGAGTTAACTGAAAGCACTGCTTAGGCAGTGCTTTTTTGTTTCCATTCATCAGAGAAAATGATGTTTCCGCGTCTTGATCCAGGCTATAGTCCGGTCATTGTTATCTTTTAAATGTTGTCGTAATTTCAGGAAATTAACGGAATCATGTTCATACGCGCTCCCTCTTCTGGACGTAAGCTTATGCTTACCTGCATCGTTGCAGGCGTGATGATTGCGATACTGGTGAGTTGCCTTCAGTTTCTAGTCGCCTGGCATAAGCACGAAGTCAAATACGATACACTGATTACCGACGTACAAAAGTATCTCGATACCTATTTTGCCGACCTGAAATCCACTACTGACCGGCTCCAGCCGCTGACCTTAGATACTTGTCAGCAAGCTAACCCCGAACTGACTGCCCGCGCGGCGTTTAGCATGAATGTCCGTACGTTTGTGCTGGTAAAAGATAAAAAAACATTCTGTTCATCTGCGACTGGTGAGATGGACATTCCACTCAATGAATTGATTCCGGCGCTCGACATTAATAAAAACGTCGATATGGCGATCTTACCCGGCACGCCGATGGTGCCGAACAAACCCGCAATCGTCATCTGGTATCGCAACCCTTTGCTGAAAAATAGCGGCGTGTTTGCCGCTCTGAATCTCAACCTGACGCCTTCTCTCTTTTATAGTTCACGGCAGGAAGATTACGATGGCGTCGCCCTCATTATTGGCAATACTGCGCTATCTACCTTTTCGTCACGTTTGATGAATGTTAATGAATTAACCGACATGCCGGTCCGTGAAACTAAAATTGCGGGCATTCCTCTGACCGTTCGGCTTTATGCGGATGACTGGACATGGAACGATGTGTGGTATGCATTTTTACTGGGCGGCATGAGTGGAACAATGGTTGGACTTCTCTGCTATTACCTGATGAGCGTGCGTATGCGACCGGGCAGAGAAATCATGACCGCCATCAAGCGCGAACAATTTTACGTGGTATATCAACCGGTGGTTGATACACAAGCTCTGCGGGTAACGGGCCTGGAAGTACTACTACGCTGGCGGCATCCTGTAGCGGGAGAAATTCCCCCGGATGCCTTCATCAACTTTGCCGAATCGCAAAAGATGATTGTGCCGCTGACTCAGCATCTGTTTGAGTTGATTGCCCGTGATGCCGCAGAATTAGAAAAAGTACTGCCGGTAGGCGTCAAATTTGGCATTAACATTGCGCCGGACCATCTGCATAGCGAAAGCTTTAAAGCTGATATCCAAAAATTGCTCACTTCCCTGCCCGCACATCATTTCCAGATTGTGCTGGAAATTACCGAGCGCGATATGTTGAAAGAGCAAGAAGCCACGCAACTCTTCGCCTGGCTGCATTCAGTCGGCGTTGAAATTGCTATTGATGACTTTGGCACCGGGCACAGCGCGCTTATCTATCTTGAGCGTTTTACGCTCGATTATCTGAAAATTGATCGTGGATTTATCAACGCCATCGGTACGGAAACGATCATTTCACCCGTACTTGACGCGGTGCTGACGCTGGCGAAACGTCTCAATATGCTGACGGTTGCTGAAGGGGTTGAAACGCCGGAACAGGCGCGATGGCTAAGCGAACGCGGCGTTAATTTCATGCAAGGCTACTGGATCAGTCGCCCATTACCGCTGGACGATTTTGTCCGCTGGCTGAAGAAACCGTATACGCCGCAGTGGTAAGGCGTGCTTACGTCCCTTATTATTCATAGTGAAAGCATGCCGGTTTGCGGCTAATGATGAGTAAAAGGAAATCTGTTGCAGATGATTGTGCGCATACTGCTGCTGTTTATCGCTCTGTTCACCTTTGGTGCGCAGGCGCAGGCTATCAAGGAAAGCTATGCCTTTGCGGTACTGGGCGAACCCCGGTACGCGTTTAATTTCAACCATTTTGATTATGTGAACCCCGCCGCGCCAAAAGGTGGGCAGATAACGTTGTCAGCCCTCGGCACCTTCGATAATTTCAACCGCTATGCACTGCGCGGCAACCCAGGCGCACGCACCGAGCAGTTGTACGACACGCTATTTACTACTTCCGATGACGAGCCAGGTAGTTATTATCCGCTGATTGCCGAAAGTGCGCGCTATGCTGACGATTATTCCTGGGTGGAGGTCGCAATTAATCCGCGCGCCCGTTTTCATGATGGTTCCCCCATTACTGCCCGCGATGTAGAGTTTACTTTTCAAAAATTTATGACCGAAGGCGTGCCGCAATTTCGTCTGGTCTACAAAGGCACCACCGTCAAAGCCATTGCACCATTAACCGTGCGTATTGAGTTAGCGAAACCCGGCAAAGAAGATATGTTGAGTCTGTTTTCGCTGCCGGTATTTCCAGAAAAGTACTGGAAGAATCACAAAATTAGCGATCCGCTCGCCACGCCTCCGCTTGCCAGTGGTCCGTACCGAATTACGTCCTGGAAAATGGGGCAAAATATTGTCTATTCCCGCGTGAAAGATTACTGGGCAGCAAACTTACCGGTAAACCGTGGACGCTGGAATTTCGACACCATTCGCTACGATTACTACCTCGATGATAATGTCGCCTTTGAAGCGTTTAAAGCCGGTGCCTTTGATTTGCGTATGGAAAACGACGCCAAAAACTGGGCCACGCGCTATACCGGTAAAAATTTCGATAAGAAATACATCATCAAAGATGAGCAAAAGAACGAATCAGCCCAGGATACGCGCTGGCTGGCGTTTAATATCCAACGTCCGGTATTCAGCGATCGCCGGGTCCGGGAAGCGATCACTCTCGCCTTTGACTTTGAATGGATGAACAAGGCGTTGTTTTACAATGCCTGGAGTCGCACGAACAGTTATTTTCAGAATACCGAATACGCAGCCAGAAATTACCCCGACGCCGCGGAGCTGGTTCTTCTGGCACCAATGAAAAAAGATCTTCCGCCAGAAGTCTTCACACAAATCTACCAGCCGCCGGTATCGAAAGGCGATGGCTACGATCGTGACAACCTGTTAAAAGCCGACAAACTTCTCAATGAAGCGGGCTGGGTGCTGAAGGGTCAGCAACGCGTTAATGCCACAACGGGTCAGCCTCTCAGCTTTGAATTATTGCTTCCCGCAAGCAGCAATAGTCAGTGGGTATTACCGTTCCAGCACAGCCTGCAACGGCTGGGTATCAACATGGACATTCGCAAGGTGGATAACTCGCAAATCACCAATCGAATGCGCAGTCGCGACTATGACATGATGCCTCGCGTATGGCGGGCGATGCCGTGGCCCAGTTCCGATTTACAGATTTCCTGGTCATCGGAATATATCAACTCCACTTATAATGCCCCCGGCGTGCAAAGTCCGGTTATCGACTCGCTGATCAACCAAATTATTGCTGCGCAGGGAAATAAAGAAAAATTACTGCCGTTGGGGCGAGCACTGGATCGCGTATTAACGTGGAATTATTACATGCTGCCAATGTGGTATATGGCGGAAGACCGTCTTGCCTGGTGGGATAAATTCTCTCAACCCGCAGTGCGCCCTGTTTACAGCCTGGGTATCGATACCTGGTGGTATGACGTTAATAAAGCGACGAAACTGCCGTCAGCCAGACAACAGGGAGAGTAGATGGGCGCTTATCTGATTCGCCGTCTGTTGCTGGTGATCCCAACGTTATGGGCGATTATCACTATCAACTTTTTCATCGTGCAAATTGCGCCTGGCGGTCCGGTCGACCAGGCCATCGCCGCCATTGAGTTTGGTAATGTCGGAGTATTACCCGGCGCAGGCGGTGAAGGTGTTCGCGCCAGCCATGCGCAAACGGGCGTCGGCAATATCAGCGACAGTAATTACCGTGGTGGACGCGGATTAGATCCAGAAGTGATCGCCGAGATCACTCATCGCTACGGTTTCGATAAGCCGATCCACGAACGTTACTTCAAAATGCTCTGGGACTACATCCGCTTTGATTTTGGCGATAGCCTGTTTCGCAGCGCCTCGGTGCTGACGCTGATTAAAGACAGTCTGCCGGTTTCCATCACCCTCGGATTGTGGAGCACGCTGATTATCTATCTGGTGTCGATTCCGCTGGGTATTCGCAAAGCTGTTTATAATGGTAGCCGCTTTGACGTCTGGAGTAGCGCATTTATCATCATCGGCTACGCCATTCCGGCCTTTTTGTTTGCCATCCTGCTGATTGTCTTCTTCGCGGGCGGCAGCTATTTCGACCTGTTCCCTCTGCGCGGCCTGGTTTCCGCTAACTTTGATTCGCTGCCGTGGTATCAGAAAATCACCGATTATCTGTGGCATATCACGCTGCCGGTGCTGGCGACGGTGATTGGCGGCTTTGCGGCGCTGACCATGCTGACAAAAAACTCATTCCTTGATGAAGTGCGCAAGCAATACGTGGTGACCGCCCGTGCGAAAGGGGTAAGTGAAAAAAATATTCTCTGGAAACATGTGTTCCGCAACGCCATGCTGCTGGTGATTGCCGGTTTTCCGGCGACGTTTATCAGCATGTTTTTTACCGGCTCGCTGCTGATTGAGGTGATGTTTTCACTCAATGGTCTTGGCTTACTGGGCTACGAAGCGACCGTCTCGCGCGATTATCCTGTAATGTTTGGTACCTTGTATATTTTCACCCTGATTGGCCTGCTGCTGAATATTGTCAGTGATATCAGCTATACGCTGGTCGATCCGCGTATAGATTTTGAGGGACGTTAATGTCGCGACTCAGCCCCGTCAATCAGGCCCGTTGGGCGCGTTTTCGTCATAACCGTCGCGGCTACTGGTCGTTATGGATTTTCCTCGTCTTATTTGGTTTGAGTTTGTGTTCTGAACTTATAGCCAACGATAAACCGTTGCTGGTACGTTATGACGGCAGTTGGTATTTCCCGTTGTTGAAAAACTACAGCGAAAGCGATTTTGGCGGCCCGCTGGCAAGCCAGGCTGATTATCAGGACCCGTGGCTGAAACAGCGGTTGGAAGATAAAGGCTGGGTACTGTGGGCACCGATTCGCTTTGGTGCTACCAGTATCAACTTTGCTACCGATAAGCCCTTCCCTTCTCCACCCTCCCGGCAAAACTGGCTGGGAACGGATGCCAATGGCGGCGATGTGCTGGCGCGCATTCTCTATGGCACGCGGATCTCAGTTCTGTTTGGCCTGATGCTGACCCTCTGCTCCAGCGTGATGGGCGTGTTGGCGGGGGCGCTACAAGGCTATTACGGCGGTAAAGTCGATCTCTGGGGGCAACGTTTTATTGAAGTATGGTCGGGGATGCCGACGCTGTTTTTGATTATTTTACTTTCCAGCGTCGTACAGCCTAACTTCTGGTGGCTGTTGGCAATTACCGTCTTGTTTGGCTGGATGAGTCTGGTCGGCGTGGTGCGGGCGGAGTTTTTACGTACCCGTAATTTCGACTACATCCGTGCGGCGCAGGCGCTTGGCGTCAGCGATCGCAGTATCATCCTGCGTCATATGTTGCCAAATGCCATGGTCGCTACCCTCACCTTTTTACCGTTTATTTTATGTAGTTCAATAACCACCCTAACCTCACTCGATTTCCTCGGCTTCGGTCTGCCGCTCGGTTCACCGTCACTCGGCGAACTGCTGTTACAAGGGAAAAATAACCTTCAGGCCCCGTGGCTTGGGATCACCGCCTTCTTGTCGGTGGCGATATTGTTGTCTTTGCTGATCTTTATTGGTGAAGCCGTCCGCGACGCATTTGATCCTAATAAGGCGGTGTAGCATGACGCAAACTCTGTTAGCGATTGAAAATTTGTCGGTGGGTTTTCGCCATCAGCAAACCGTACGCACAGTAGTCAATGATGTTTCACTACAGATTGCGGCTGGCGAAACGCTGGCGCTGGTGGGTGAGTCTGGTTCAGGTAAGAGCGTTACCGCGCTGTCAATTTTACGCCTGCTCCCTTCCCCGCCGGTTGAATATCTCTCCGGCGATATTCGTTTTCATGGCGAATCGCTACTTCATGCCAGCGATCAAACGTTACGCGGTGTACGCGGTAATAAGATTGCCATGATTTTTCAGGAACCGATGGTGTCGTTAAATCCATTGCATACCCTGGAAAAACAGCTTTATGAAGTGCTTTCACTCCACCGCGGGATGCGTCGGGAAGCGGCTCGTGGCGAAATTCTTAACTGCCTTGATCGCGTCGGTATCCGCCAGGCGGCAAAACGGCTGACAGATTATCCGCATCAGCTCTCCGGCGGCGAACGCCAGCGGGTGATGATTGCGATGGCGCTGTTAACGCGACCGGAATTATTAATTGCCGATGAACCGACCACCGCGCTGGACGTCTCTGTCCAGGCGCAGATTTTACAGCTGTTGCGCGAACTGCAAGGCGAGCTGAATATGGGCATGCTGTTTATTACTCATAACCTCAGTATTGTCAGAAAACTGGCTCACCGCGTGGCGGTAATGCAAAACGGTCGCTGTGTCGAGCAAAATAACGCTGCTACGCTATTTGCCTCACCCACTCATCCTTACACACAAAAGCTACTCAACAGTGAACCGTCAGGCGACCCGGTCCCATTGCCAGAACCTGCCTCAACGTTGCTAGATGTTGAACAGCTTCAGGTTGCCTTCCCCATTCGCAAAGGGATTTTGAAGCGCATTGTGGATCATAATGTGGTGGTGAAAAACATCAGTTTTACGCTACGGGCGGGTGAAACACTGGGTTTAGTGGGCGAGTCCGGTTCCGGGAAAAGCACGACGGGACTGGCGCTGCTGCGACTGATTAACTCTCAGGGCAGCATCATTTTTGACGGTCAGCCATTGCAAAATTTAAACCGCCGTCAGCTATTACCTATTCGCCATCGCATTCAGGTGGTATTTCAGGATCCTAACTCCTCGCTCAACCCACGACTCAACGTTTTGCAAATTATCGAGGAAGGTTTACGGGTTCACCAGCCGATGCTTTCTGCCGTGCAACGCGAACAACAAGTGATAGCCGTGATGCATGAAGTGGGATTAGATCCTGAAACACGCCACCGTTATCCGGCGGAGTTCTCTGGTGGTCAGCGGCAACGTATTGCGATTGCCAGGGCGTTAATTCTTAAGCCCTCGCTGATCATTCTTGATGAACCAACATCATCGCTCGACAAAACGGTACAGGCGCAAATATTGACGCTATTGAAATCATTGCAACAAAAGCATCAATTGGCCTATTTGTTTATCAGTCACGATTTGCACGTTGTCCGCGCGTTATGTCATCAGGTTATCGTACTGCGACAAGGGGAAGTAGTGGAACAAGGACCGTGCGCGCGCGTGTTTGCCGCACCGCAGCAGGAGTATACGCGTCAGCTACTGGCGTTGAGCTGACGCTTAAAAAGGATTGTAGTTTGAGAAGGGTTCGGCAATTGCCACACCAAAATTTTTCAATCGGCATGTTGCAGCAAACTCGTCCTGGCGATTTACAAACAGGCACGGCTCACCTTCACACTCCAGTACCGAGCATGGAACTTCGATGTCGCTTAACGCCTGGCTTAGTTTGTACATCACCGACCATGCATTATCACCATCCGGGCTAAGCAATTTAAGCGCCACCAGGCTGTTGTCACCGCACGGTCCATTTTGCGGAATCGGTTCAACCTTCGAACCTGCGAAACCAGCAGACCAGCGATAGTTCTGCGGCAGTCGATGGACGATTGAGAGTTGTAATGAAGTCACTTATTTTCCCCGGAAGCACATTTACTTCACAATTTGTTTACATCAATTTTAACACATCATCAACAATCCGTCTTTATACAGATCGTAAAGATTGATACCTCGCCAGCGTGGCCTCTATGGCTCTGATTTAAATAATATCTGCGGGCGTGGTCACGTTTGCGGGGCTATATGTACCCGTTTCTGCGATCTAACTCAACCTTTTTAACTACAATGATGTGACTTTTTACATAAATTGATTTTACATAAAATAAACATATATCGGGGGAATGATGGATTTGTGGTTGACATGCATCAACAAAGGAAGCCTTTTAGCTTCCTCGTTGTGCAATAGATCACCGTTTTTTCGGCCGACTGGCGTACAGACAGAAGATAATGGAGCTGGTTGCGCAGAATGCAATTGACCAAATCATCGGCCATGCAGAGTTAAAGGTCGCAAGAGAAAGCAATGCGCCAACAATTGCCCCTATGCCAAAACGGAAGGTTCCTGCCAGCGAAGATGCCGTTCCCGCCATATGGGGAAACTCATCAAGAATGACCGCCATCGCATTAGATGACACCATCGACACGCAGCCCACAAACGCCGCAACGCCAACTACCAGCGACCAGAATCCCAGCCCCAGCAGCGCACTGATGACCATCCACGCCGCCATAATAAACTGTATCCACAACCCCGAGCGGAACATATTTAACGCGCCAATACGGCGGACGAAGCGACTGTTAAAGATGGTCATCACGAACAGGAAAACAATGTTTAGCGCAAAGTAATAACCAAAGTTTTCCGGCGCGACGTGGTTAATTTCAATGTAGACAAACGGTCCGGCGCTCAGGAACGAGAACATTCCGGCAAAGCTGAAACCGCTGGCCAGCATATAACTCAGGACACGCTTATGACGAAACAGCGCCGCAAAGTTACCAATAGTGGTACGAATGTGAAAAGGCTGGCGACGCTCCGGTGGTAAGGTTTCTTTGATCAGAAAGAAGATCATTGCCGAAGCCAGAATCGCCGCTACGGCGAGGATCCAGAAGATGTAATGCCAGCTCAGCCACACCAGCACCCAGCCGCCAACTATCGGTGCCATCAGCGGTGCAATGGTCGTCACCAGCATGACAAACGACATCATCCGTGAGAACTCTTCCTTCGGGTAGATATCACGCATTAAAGCGTTGATAACCACGCTGGCCGCAGCCGCAGCCAGACCGTGGAAGAAACGCATCACAATCAGCTGATCGATGGTTTGTGCCAACGCACACGCCACCGCGGCGGCGGCAAACACCAGCGTACCACCAAGAACCACCGGCTTACGCCCAAAACTGTCTGCCATCGGCCCGTAGATTAACTGCCCCAACGCAAAGCCCAGAATATAAGTACTGAGGGTCATCTGCGTACTGCCCGCAGGTACGCCAAATTGCGCTGAAATTACCGGTAGCGCGGGCAGATACATATCAATCGACAGCGGCATCAACATGGCCAGCAGGCCAAGGATAAAAACAATAGCAAACGACGAATGCTGTCGGGTGGTCACAACGGGCTCCTGAAAGTCATTAAAAAGTTAGACGACGCTGGCAATTTCTTCTTCAGTTAACGGACGATATTCACCGGGGGCTAAATCAGCATCCAGCGTAATGCCGCCAATACGTTCACGATGCAGCTCAACCACGTGGTTACCCACGGCGGCGAACATGCGTTTCACCTGATGATAACGCCCTTCGCTGATGGTCAGACGAACCTGCGTTGGGGTAATCACTTCCAGCATCGCCGGCTTAGTGAGATCTTTTTCATTATGCAACTGCACGCCTTTAGCAAATTGCTCTGCCGTATCGTCAGCTACGGGTGATTCCAGTGTCACCAGATAGGTCTTCTCGCAATGATGGCGCGGTGAAGTAATGCGGTGCGACCACTGACCATCATCAGTCATCAGCACCAGACCGGTGGTGTCGATATCCAGACGCCCTGCGGCGTGCAGTTTCCACGCTACCGGTTCATCCAGAAAATAGAGCATCGTTGGGTGATCCGGGTCATCAGTTGAGCAAACATAGCCCTGAGGCTTATTGAGCATGAAGTAACGTGGACCGTGTTGCTGCGCCAGCGGATTGCCATCGTAAGCGACTTCATGTTCAGGTAGCAGTTTGAACGCTGCGTTACGGACGATTTCGCCATCGACGGTGACACGATTGCCGCGGATTTCACGCCCGGCAATAGCACGGCTTACGCCGAGTTGCTGTGCGATAAATTTATCAAGTCGCATTTGTGTGATTTTGCCTGTAAAAACGGAGGTCGGGCATTGACCCGAAAATCTGAACTGTTGTCTGCCCAGTATAGCGGTCTAATAACTTCCCTCAAGGGAAAAAGATCCGTGGCATACTATTAGCAGAATAATCTACCTACGCGAGACCATGATTTTTACACTCCGTCCATATCAGCAAGAAGCCGTGGATGCCACGCTCAACCATTTTCGTCGTCATAAAACCCCTGCCGTTATCGTGCTGCCCACCGGTGCCGGTAAAAGCCTGGTGATAGCGGAACTGGCGCGGCTGGCGCGTGGTCGTGTGCTGGTGCTGGCACACGTTAAAGAGCTGGTGGCGCAAAACCATGCAAAATATCAGGCACTGGGACTGGAAGCCGATATCTTTGCCGCTGGGCTAAAGCGTAAAGAGAGCCACGGTAAAGTAGTATTTGGCAGCGTGCAATCGGTCGCCCGTAACCTTGATGCCTTTCAGGGTGAATTTTCACTGTTGATTGTCGATGAATGCCATCGTATTGGTGACGATGAAGAAAGCCAATATCAGCAAATCCTCACTCACCTGACAAAAGTGAATCCCCGCTTACGCCTGTTAGGGCTGACTGCCACGCCTTTTCGGTTGGGCAAAGGCTGGATTTATCAGTTTCATTATCACGGCATGGTACGCGGCGATGAGAAAGCCCTTTTCCGCGACTGTATTTATGAGCTGCCGCTGCGTTATATGATTAAACACGGCTATCTGACGCCGCCAGAACGACTGGATATGCCAGTAGTGCAATACGATTTCAGCCGATTGCAGGCACAGAGTAACGGGCTGTTCAGCGAAGCCGATCTCAACCGCGAGCTGAAAAAACAGCAACGTATTACCCCGCACATCATCAGCCAGATTATGGAGTTCGCCGCAACGCGCAAAGGGGTGATGATTTTCGCTGCGACAGTCGAACACGCAAAAGAGATTGTCGGCTTGCTGCCCGCTGAGGATGCAGCACTTATTACCGGCGACACGCCAGGCGCTGAACGCGATGTATTAATTGAAGATTTTAAAGCCCAGCGTTTTCGCTATCTGGTCAACGTCGCGGTACTGACCACCGGATTTGACGCCCCGCACGTCGATCTTATCGCTATTCTGCGCCCTACCGAATCAGTGAGTCTTTACCAACAAATTGTCGGGCGCGGTCTGCGTCTGGCTCCCGGCAAGACTGATTGCTTAATTCTTGATTATGCGGGTAATCCTCACGATCTCTACGCGCCGGAAGTTGGTACACCTAAAGGCAAAAGTGACAACGTTCCGGTACAGGTTTTCTGCCCTGCCTGCGGTTTTGCCAACACCTTTTGGGGGAAAACGACCGCCGACGGGACATTGATTGAACACTTTGGTCGTCGTTGTCAGGGATGGTTTGAAGATGACGACGGTCATCGCGAACAGTGTGACTTCCGCTTCCGTTTTAAGAATTGCCCACAATGTAACGCAGAAAATGATATAGCCGCCCGCCGCTGCCGCGAATGTGACACCATTCTGGTTGATCCGGACGATATGTTAAAAGCGGCGCTACGACTGAAAGACGCGCTGGTATTACGCTGTAGCGGCATGTCTTTGCAACATGGGCACGACGAGAAAGGCGAATGGCTGAAAATCACCTATTACGATGAAGACGGCGCGGATGTGAGTGAGCGTTTCCGTCTTCAAACGCCCGCCCAGCGTACCGCCTTCGAGCAGCTTTTTATCCGCCCGCATACGCGCACACCGGGCATCCCTCTGCGCTGGATCACCGCTGCCGATATCCTCGCCCAACAAGCGTTGCTGCGCCATCCGGATTTCGTCGTCGCACGAATGAAAGGCCAGTACTGGCAAGTGCGTGAAAAAGTGTTTGATTACGAAGGTCGTTTTCGTCGGGCGCACGAATTACGCGGTTAATGGTAGTTTTAATTGATGTGCAAGGCGATTGAGTATAGAATCTCGCCCGCTTTTGCATATGCAAAGCAGATCACTTACCTGTTGCTGGGTCGCCTGTAGCAGGATTAATTTAAGAGAGAAAGAAATGTTTACTATCAACGCAGAAGTACGTAACGAGCAGGGTAAGGGTGCGAGCCGCCGCCTGCGTACCGCTAACAAATTCCCGGCAATCATCTACGGTGGCAACGAAGCGCCGCTGGCTGTTGCTCTGGATCACGACAAAGTCATGAACATGCAAGTTAAAGCTGAATTCTACAGCGAAGTTCTGACCATCGTTGTTGACGGTAAAGAAATCAAAGTTAAAGCTCAGGACGTACAGCGCCACCCGTACAAACCTAAGCTGCTGCACATCGACTTCGTTCGCGCTTAATCGCTGAATAAGTTGTAAAAAAAACCCCGCTCCGGCGGGGTTTTTTGTATCTGCAAATTATGCCTGATTACGGTATTGCTATTTTTTGTAGGCCAGATAAGGCGTTCACGCCGCATCTGGCATTCATAACACCAAACCGATTAATTGCCGCCAGACGTCCGGCGCTGCAATTGATCGCGCAGGTTCGGCGGCGTGCCTTTAATGGTCAGGGTATCGGTCGCCGGGTCCCAGAAAATGCGCTCACCTAACAGCATCGCATCAAAGTTAATGGTCAAGCCACCACCGCTACCGGCAAACTTCGTCAACTGACGCAACGTGCTACGGTCTGCCGGGAAGCTCTCTTCAAGTTCGTAGCCTTTTTCAGCCGCAAATTCCGTGAAGCTCACTTCGCTGACGCCCGCCAGCTCTTTCGACAGCGATTCAAGCTCGATCTCTTCACCCGCCTGCAATTGCTCATTACAGTAGCTGTAGACCTGCTGACGCACGTTCTGCCGTTCTGCTTTATCCAGTTGTGCTTCGGCAGTGAAATCATCAACCGCCTGCAATAATCCGCGGTTTTGCACTTTCGCGTTCAACCCTTCGCTGGCACCGAGGAAGTCCATGAAGAAATCGGCCACTTTGCGCCCGACTCGCCCTTTCAGGAAAGTGAGATACCGGGTCGACTCTGGATTGGTTTCCCATTCGGTTAAATCGATACGCGCAACAATATCCGCATGATTGATATCAAGATAATGAGTCGGGTTGATGTCGAGATTTTCGTTAACGCGCATACTGCTCAGGTTGCTCAGAACCGCCACCAGCAAATACTCCACCGCCAGATAGCGATAGTGGCAAAACAGCACGAATCCACCGTCAGCAAAAGGATATTTCGCTAATTCGTCACGCAGGCGACCGGTTGCCGCGCGGCTAAATGCCAGAAAGTCCTCTTCACCCTGACGCTGTAAGCGCAGCGTCTGCGCCAGTTCACTCTCTTCGCTAAACAAGCCGTAAGCTTTATTTTTGGCGCTATAGACCCGATGCAGTTCTGCCACCATCTCAACGACGGTTTCCGTCGGTTCCAGCAATGAATCGCGCAACACCAGCTCAAGGTTCTGCTCATCACGCTTGATAAGCTGGTGCAGAGCAATCTGGTTGATATCCAGACTCATGATAAACTCTCCTTTAAGACCGGCCGGTATTCAACCACCGCCGGTTAAGCGACGCAATAAAAGATGGCGGTCATTTTACAGAAGGCGGCGTAACGAGAATGATTTAACGCATAAAAAAGCAGAAAAAAAACCGTTGCTACGGTAATATGTTGCCCTTTCATCAACTAACTGATTTCGATTTATGCCACAAATTTCCCGCTACAGTGATGAACAGGTTGAACAATTGCTCGCAGAGCTGCTCAACGTACTGGAAAAACATAAGGCTCCGACCGACCTTTCCCTGATGGTGTTAGGCAACATGGTCACTAACCTTATCAACACCAGCATTGCCCCGGCCCAACGCCAGGCAATTGCCAACTCTTTTGCCCGCGCCTTACAGTCCTCTATCAACGAAGACAAAGCGCACTAAGGGAAACAGATAACAGGTTATGGTAACTCATCGTCAGCGCTACCGTGAAAAAGTCTCCCAGATGGTCAGTTGGGGGCACTGGTTTGCACTGTTCAATATTCTGCTTTCGCTCGTCATTGGCAGCCGTTACCTGTTTATCGCCGACTGGCCGACAACGCTTGCTGGTCGCATTTATTCCTACGTAAGCATTATCGGCCATTTCAGCTTCCTGGTGTTCGCCACCTACTTGCTGATCCTCTTCCCGCTGACTTTTATCGTCGGCTCCCAGAGGCTGATGAGGTTTTTGTCCGTCATTTTAGCAACGGCGGGAATGACGCTATTACTGATCGATAGCGAAGTCTTTACTCGTTTCCATCTCCATCTTAATCCCATCGTCTGGCAGTTGGTTATCAACCCAGACGAAAATGAGATGGCGCGCGACTGGCAGCTGATGTTCATTAGCGTGCCGGTTATTTTATTGCTTGAACTGGTGTTTGCGACGTGGAGCTGGCAAAAGCTACGCAGCCTGACGCGTCGTCGGCGCTTCGCGCGCCCGCTGGCCGCATTCTTATTTATCGCTTTTATTGCCTCGCATGTGGTGTATATCTGGGCCGATGCCAACTTCTATCGCCCGATCACCATGCAGCGCGCTAACCTGCCGCTTTCGTACCCGATGACGGCGCGACGTTTTCTTGAGAAGCATGGTCTGCTTGATGCGCAGGAGTATCAACGCCGTCTTATTGAGCAAGGCAATCCAGACGCCGTTTCCGTTCAGTATCCGTTAAGCGAGCTGCGCTATCGCGATATGGGCACCGGGCAGAATGTGCTGTTGATCACTGTCGATGGCCTGAATTACTCACGCTTCGAGAAACAGATGCCTGCACTGGCAGGTTTTGCTGAGCAAAATATTTCGTTCACACGTCATATGAGTTCCGGCAACACCACAGACAACGGCATCTTTGGCCTGTTCTATGGCATCTCGCCAAGCTATATGGACGGCATTCTTTCGACCCGTACGCCTGCGGCGTTAATTACTGCGCTTAATCAGCAAGGCTATCAGCTGGGGTTATTCTCGTCAGATGGCTTTACCAGCCCGCTGTATCGCCAGGCATTGTTGTCAGATTTCTCGATGCCGAGCGTACGTACCCAATCCGACGAGCAGACCGCCACGCAGTGGATCAACTGGCTGGGCCGCTACGCACAAGAAGATAACCGCTGGTTCTCGTGGGTCTCTTTCAATGGCACTAACATTGACGACAGCAATCAGCAGGCATTTGCACGGAAATATAGCCGGGCGGCAGGCAATGTCGATGACCAGATCAACCGCGTGCTCAATGCACTGCGTGATTCTGGCAAACTGGACAATACGGTGGTGATTATCACTGCCGGCCGGGGTATTCCGCTGAGCGAAGAGGAAGAAACCTTTGACTGGTCCCACGGTCATCTGCAGGTACCATTAGTGATTCACTGGCCAGGCACGCCGGCGCAGCGTATTAATGCGCTGACTGATCATACCGATCTGATGACGACGCTGATGCAACGCCTGCTACATGTCAGCACACCTGCCAGCGAATATTCGCAAGGTCAGGATTTGTTCAACCCTCAACGCCGTCATTACTGGGTTACCGCCGCGGATAACGATACGCTGGCAATTACCACCCCGAAAAAGACGCTGGTGCTGAACAATAACGGTAAATACCGTACTTACAACTTACGTGGTGAAAGAGTGAAAGATGAAAAACCACAGTTAAGTTTGTTATTACAAGTACTGACAGACGAGAAGCGTTTTATCGCTAACTGATTAATTATAAATCAGTTAGCAAAATATCTTACTTGCAATCGGTGTGGAAAACGGTAGTATTAGCAGCCACGAGTCGGCACGTAGCGCAGCCTGGTAGCGCACCGTCATGGGGTGTCGGGGGTCGGAGGTTCAAATCCTCTCGTGCCGACCAAAAATCCCAAGAAAACCAACCTATTGCGGTTGGTTTTTTTATATCTGCGATTAATTTGATAAACAGACCGCGACACATTACGGCCTGTTTATTTTCTGTTATCAGAACGTCCAGACCACACCCGCCTGGGTATTCCACGGTGATTCTACCCCCGCGCCATTGCCATAGCTGACTGACAAATGACCGCTTAACGTCGGGGTAAACGATGACCTTATCCCAGCCTGATAAACGCCACGGGTTCCAGCCACGTCATTATTAAATTTGCCGTCGTCATTAACTTTCACCTGGTTAGAATCGGCGTATTCCTGACGCACGGCGGCTTTCAGCCAGGGTTCCAGCGTCGTACCGTTTTGCAGGTCCATGTGATAGCTTACCGCCGTTCCCGCTTCAGCGCGTAATATGCGGGTATTTCCCACATCCGCGCGCATACCATTTGATAACGTATAGTCCTGACCATCAGTGGTAAAGCCGGTAAAGGACAGATAAGGCCTTACATTCCACAGCCCCTCCCCCCAACGGAACCCGCTCTCGACATGAGCACCCGCGCCGTTACTATTGTAATCGCCAAACGCTGTTGCCCCATTACTCATCTTGCCATGGATGGTGTTGGCAAAACGGTCAACTTTCACCACCCCGTCAACATAGGCACCGTTTTGATGCTCCCAACCGGCATAAGCACCCAGAGTATAGCTATCGATATTACCTTTACCGCCGCGATCAAAACCAATATCAGAATGAGAGTAACCAAAGAATAAGCCACGAATTGTGCTGCTTTCTTCACGGGAGAAACGGCTATCGATACCGAGCGTCAGCCCCGTCAATGTTTGCTCAAAGCCAGCTCCCGCATCAGTGGTTACGTTGTTGCGGGTGTTAATTGCCGAACTCCACATCGCCGTATCGTAATTAACGCCTTTTACGCTACCAAGACGCTCACGCACGGTGTCCAGTTCTGCATCAAATACCAGCGGTTGCGCTGCCGCCATATTCAGCACATCAGTGGTTGAAGGGGTAATTTGCGCGCGATTCTCTGCCAGACTCCAGCTATGGTTGCCATTATCCAGCAAGGTATATTCATACGTACCGATATCAACAACGCCTCCGGCATTGCCCAAGGTAAATGCAGCATCACCGCCGCCCGTTGTTACCAGTGTAAGGCTATCACCTGCTGCCGGGCTGGCCCCCGTGTCCGTCACAAATATTTTGAAATCACCTGTTGCCTGACCGGTCACGTTGAGCTGATCGCTCTGATGATTAGCCATATCGGTACGCATATAAAAATTGCCGTTTCCCGATAGGGTATTGGTGGTCAACGTAGTGAAATTTTCCGCACTTGCCGTCACAGATGAACGAGTCACTGGCTCAGCCATCATAACGACAGTTCCGTCTGACATCACCAGGTTTGCTAAATTGAGACGGGTGTTTTGGTTTATATTATTGATATCGGCAATAATAGCCCAAAAACTCTCTTCGATAGAAACATCTGCTTTACTGGTATCCACTGCGCCATGCGTTCTTAAAGATGCACCATCAGAAACCACCAAGTCACCTAAAAATGTAGCCGGTGTATAAAAATTTAATTCTAGCGCCATTGCATCAATAATGCCCTCATTTCCTCTGACTGTTACGTTAACCATTGTGCCAGTCCAGACATTAGCGCGACCATTATCGATAACCATATTTTCAGATATGGCATTTGAGGAATATTTTATGCTTCCATTCTGCACTGACCGACCAAGATCATAAACTGCATGTGCCTGCACTCTCGTACCAGTATCTCTTCCCAACGATTGCATGGTTGCATGCTCATCAAGGATAGTGTCAATTGCCTGAGTGCCCTCCATAACAATTAGCCCGGAACCATCATCCAGTTCATAATTTTTAGACACGCCATCTTTTATGCTAAATTGGCCTTTACTGTTTGTACCACTCACTTCCAGCGCATTCGTTGAAACAATTAATTTTCCGCCTGCTTTTTTGTCAACGCCAGTTGCAGTCCCGCCATCCATAACCTCCAGTAAACCACCACTATCCACAGTGGTATTATAAGCGAAGTCATTCTCTTCAACCCGCAAACTTCCGCCGTTTTCCAACAGCATATTGTTAGCAACCCCATCTTTGATATCAAACTGACCGAGACGGTTTGTTCCGAATACCTCCATGGCCCGCGTGGTTGTTTTAATCGCACCGCCTGCTTTTTGATCTACCGCAAATGCCAATCCGCCATCTTTAACCTCCAGTAGTCCTCCCTTTTCGATAACGGCGAAGATGGCAATGCCATCTTTTTCAATAATTAAGCGCCCGCCTTTAATGGTAGTATCATTCGCTGCGCCATAAACCTGTAGCACACCATTATTGAGGGTAGTCTGGTTTGCCGCGCCACCCATTTGAACAATTTGATAACCGTCATTTAATACTGAGTATTCTGCGGTGCCATTCATTTCAATGTACTGATACCCTCCGTTAATTTCAGTATTATTACTTACACCAAATTCTTTTATATGCTGTTCTCCGCCAGGATTGATTTTCGTATTATTGGCGGTCCCATAAACCAGCTGGATATCTTTTTCCAGGACAACACCATCAACTGTCTCACCATACTCAACAGTTGATGCCAATGCTATGGGTGAATATAACGCTGTAGCCACCAGAACAGATATTGCGGAACGACAAAGAGAAACAGAACCAGATTGATGCATTGAGCTTTCATCCTATGAAATTAATTGCTGTCAAAAGCATTGGGTACTGAAAATACCCATAGCTCCATACCCGGAGTCAGTTTTTAAAAACTGTTTAAAGAAATGCACATGTATTGTGATTGATTTTTTAGTTGTTTTTCTTGATGGGAAGTTGATGCAAAATTCCATATTTATAATGAAAATGATGCGAGGGTGAACTACTGAGCTGTACTTTTCACTACATGTCCATACATAAAATGGGGTAACATTCACGCGCCTGGTAGCGTTTCCAACGCTACGCTCAAACATAATGATTCTAATAAAACCTCAGGAGACTACTATGCCTGAAGCAACGCCTTTTCAGGTGATGATTGTGGATGATCATCCACTTATGCGACGCGGTGTTCGTCAGTTACTGGAGCTTGATCCTGGCTTTGAAGTGGTCGCCGAAGCGGGCGACGGCGCGAGTGCTATCGATCTGGCGAATAGACTGGATATCGACGTGATCTTGCTGGATCTCAATATGAAAGGTATGAGTGGCCTGGATACCCTCAATGCCTTGCGCAGGGATGGCGTTACCGCGCAAATTATTATCCTGACCGTATCAGATGCCTCCAGCGATGTGTTTGCGCTGATAGACGCAGGCGCAGACGGTTATCTGTTGAAAGACAGCGATCCGGAAGTGTTGTTGGAAGCGATTCGTGCCGGAGCGAAAGGCAGCAAAGTCTTTAGCGAACGCGTCAATCAGTACTTACGTGAACGTGAAATGTTTGGCGCGGAAGAAGACCCCTTCAGCGTGCTGACAGAACGCGAGCTGGATGTTCTGCACGAGCTGGCACAGGGACTGTCAAATAAACAGATTGCCTCTGTGTTGAATATTTCCGAGCAGACGGTAAAAGTCCATATCCGTAATCTGCTGCGTAAACTCAATGTCCGCTCACGCGTGGCGGCCACTATTCTGTTCCTGCAACAACGTGGGGCGCAATAAAAAAAAAGCCCGATGGATTTACCCTCGGGCTGATATTGATGACAAACGCAAAACTGCCTGATGCGCTACGCTTATCAGGCCTACGCGGATCGAGCAATGTATTGAGTTCGCACGATTTTGTAGGCTGAATAAGGCGTTTACGCCGCATCTGGCATAAACAAAGCGCACTTTGCCATCAGTCTGGCCCGATGGCATCACCATCGGGCTTGTTCTTATTTACTCTCCTGTGGTGATAAGTGTTGCATCGCCTGCGCGATACTGCGTTCAATCACCGCACGGCGAGTATCGTTGGCAGGTAAGAGTTTCAACATCATCTCCCACGCGGCAACGGCTTCGCCAAATCGCTGCTGCTCAAAGGCATTAAACGCATACATGCTTAACACACGGATATTGCTATGGTCCGTTCTCACCAACTGGCGTAGCAGTTCGCCGCCGAGGCGGTTGTCGTTGGGATCAGATGAACGTGTCAACGCTTCAGCGTATCCCAGTGCAGCATCGCTGTTCTTCGGATCGAGGCGATACGCAGTGGCGTATGCATCGGTGGCAATACTGGCGTTACCCAGCGCCATGCCAACGCGGCCCAACATAATCCAGCCTTCTATATCTCCCGGATTTTTTTGCAGTTGAGTACGCATCCCCAGCGCAAGGCGGGACATCTCTTCTTCGTTGAGCGGCTCAGCTTTCGGATCCAGCGCCCTGTCCAATAACGCCGGCGCCTGTGCCGTGGCCTGCTGCCAAATTTTCACCTGCTGATAATTGCCGGTCTGGTAGTAGCTGACGCCAGCCACAATTAACGCCACCACAATACCCGGCAGATAAACAACATATCCGGCACGCTTACCTTCCGGCACGCTTTGTTCAGGAAACGCTTCCGGCACCACGCGTACCCGACGCCGCGAGCGGGCGTAAATGACCCAACCGCCAATGCCAATAGCCACCACCGGTAGCACCCACAGCAGAACGGTCAGCGGCGTTAACGGCGGGTCGTAAGTGACGAAGTTGCCGTAACGCGCCACCATATAATCGACAATCTCTTTCTTACTTTTACCTTCCTGCATCAGTTCATACACTTTCTGGCGCAGGTCGGTGGCAATCATCGAGTTGGAATCGGCAATGCTGTTGTTCTGGCATTTCGGGCAGCGCAGTTCTTCAGTAAGCTGACGAAACTGTTGTTCCTGTGCTTCATCTTTAAACTGCAACACGTCGATGGTCGCCAGCGCTGAGCCGGAGATCATCAGCATCAGCACGCCCAATAAAAACCTCATTGTGCGGCCTCCTTACTGTATTTCTCCCACAGCGGCTTGATCTCTTCTTGCCAGACGCGGGGATTGAGATCGCCCGCATGGCGATAGCGAATGATGCCGTTGCCGTCGATGAGGAACGTTTCTGGCGCGCCATAGACACCGAGATCCAGCCCTAACATGCCGTCGCCATCAAACAGGCTTAGTGCGTAAGGATTGCCCAGCTCTTTCAGCCAGCTGATTGCCTTCTGGCGATCGTCTTTATAGTTCATGCCGACCACGCGGATGCCCTGCGCAGAAAGCTGATTCAGATATTGATGTTCCGCACGGCAGGTCGGACACCAGGTCGCCCAGACGTTAAGCAGCACTGGTTTGCCCTGAGTCAGCACATCCGCCTGATAAAACTGCCCCGGGTTGTCCAGTGATTCGAGGCGAAACTTCGGCACAGGCTTGCCAATGAGCGCCGATTCCAGATTGGTCGGATCATCCCCTTCGGCATTACGTGCCAGCTGCCACAGCAGCGCCGCGGCAATCGCCAGGAAGATAATCAAAGGAATTAACAATACTTTGCGCTTCATACAGCCTCCGGCGCAGTTTTCTGCGGGTTCACGCGCTTACGATAGCGAGGATCAAACAGGCACAGCAGCCCGCCCAATGCCATCATCAGCCCGCCCGCCCAAATCCAGCGAACAAACGGTTTGTAGTAAAGACGCACGGCCCACGCGCCGTTTTCCAGCTCTTCACCGAGCGCGGCGTACAGATCACGCGTGATGCCGCCGTCAATCGCCGCTTCGGTCATCATCGACCCTGCAGTGTTGTAATAACGTTTTTCCGCATACAACACCGTTTCCGGCTTGCCATCGCGCGTTACGCCGATAGTCGCCACACCGCCGCGCCAGTTCGGGCCAGTCACCTCTTTGACATCACGGAAGGTGAAGCGATATTCATGAATATCGACGCTATCGCCGGACTTCATGCGCACATCACGCTCAACGCTATAGTTCTGGCTAAAGGCAATACCAACAATTGTCACTGCCAGCCCCAGGTGAGCCGCCACCATGCCCCAATAACTGAAGGTGGTTTTCGTGCCGCGTGAAATACGCAGCGCAGCTTCCGCAATTGCCAGCACCGCAATCCAGCAGGCCATTGCCAGGCCGAGCACCGTCATCGCCACAACTTTGCTTTCGAACAGCCACGGCAACAGCAGAGACAGCACCAGCGTAGAGATGAAGGCGATAATCAATAAATTGCGGATCTTACGTGGGCGATCGCGCCCCCAGCGCACCAGTGGACCGACACCCAGCAGTAGCGCAAACGGCACCATCAGCCAGGTAAACATAGTGTTGAAGAACGGTTCGCCAATCGAAATGCTGCCCAGTCCCAGTTGCTTGTGCACCAGCGGCAGCAGCGTCCCCAGCAACACCACCAGCATTGCGGCGACCAGCAAAACGTTGTTCGCTAACAGCAGAGATTCCCGCGACCACAGCGCATTGTTTACGCGTGAGCGAACTTTGTGTCCACGCGCGGCAAACAGCAGCAGCGAACCGCCAATCACCAGCACCATAAAAGCGAGGATAAACATACCGCGCGCCGGATCAGACGCAAACGCGTGTACCGATACCAGCACGCCGGAACGCACAAGGAAAGTCCCCAGCAGACACAGCGAGAAGGCACTGATTGCCAGCAGTAATGTCCACGCTTTGAAGCTGGCACGCTGTTCAGTGACCGCCAGCGAGTGCATCAGCGCAGTACCCACCAACCACGGCATAAATGAGGCGTTTTCTACCGGATCCCAGAACCACCAGCCGCCCCAGCCGAGTTCGTAATAGGCCCATGCGGAACCGAGCACAATGCCGAGCGTCAGGAAGATCCACGCTGCCAGCGTCCACGGGCGGGTAAAACGCGCATAGGTGCTGTCCAGACGCCCACTCAACAAAGAAGCAATGGCGAAAGCAAACGCCACCGAGAAACCGACGTACCCCATATAGAGCAGGGGCGGGTGGAAGATCAGCCCCGGATCCTGCAACAGCGGGTTAAGATCGCGCCCTTCAATCGGGAAGTTCGGCAACGTGCGTGAGAACGGGTTAGAGGTAAAGAGAATGAACAGCAAAAAGCCGACACTGACCATCCCCATTATCGCCAGTACACGGGCCACAATATCCAGCGGAATACGCTGACTAAAAATCGCCACCGCAAAGGTCCAGCCGCTCATCAGCAGCACCCACAGCAGTAGCGAGCCTTCATGCGCACCCCAGGTTGCCGCCACGCGATACCACACCGGAAGCTGGGTATTGGAGTTGCTGGCAACATAGGTGACAGTAAAGTCATTCACCACGAAAGCATTGACCAGCACCAAAAATGCGCCAGCCACAGACATAAATAGCAGCCAGGCAAACAAGCGCGAAGAAGCCATCATGCGCGCATCCCCGCGCGCCACGCCCCATAGCGGATACACGGACAGCAACAGCGCAATTCCTAGCGCCAGGCATAGCAGTCCGTTACCAATTTCTGGCATCATGATGCTGGGTCCTTATAAACACTCGCCGGGCGACGGTGATTAGCTTCCATCGCTTTCTCGACTTCTGGCGGCGTGTAGTTTTCATCGTGTTTCGCCAGTACTTCTTTCGCGAGGATATGATTGCCTTTTTCCAGTTCGCCCTGCACCACAACGCCCTGCCCTTCTCGGAACAGATCCGGCAAAATGCCTTCGTAAGAGACATCTACTGAACCTTCAGCGTCGTAAATGGTGAACGTTACTTTCAGCGAATTGGGATCGCGCTGTACGCTACCCGGCATTACCATCCCGCCAACGCGCAGACGCTGACCGACTTCCGGCATCTGTTGAGTTTCACGCTTGCCGTAGAGAATTTCCCCCGGCGTATAAAAAAGATCGATATTCGAGCGCAGCGCATATAGCACCAGACCGATAGTCAGCGCCAGCCCCGCCAGCACGGCACAGGCAATCCACAAGCGGTTTTTACGGCGAATATTCATGCAGCCTCCTGCTGTTGCGCAGCACGTAAACGCGCCTCACGCGCCCGCTGTTGCGCCACGCCACGCAGAATTGCGCGATGCTGCATCACCGAATGCACGACCAAAGCCACCAGCGGAATAACGGTCATCACCACCGCCAGCCAGACAAAAAAGGCGTAACCGCCCATTGCGAAAAATTCATTCCAGGAAGCAAATGCAGGGGTCATTTACGGCCTCTTTTCAGTATCAGTTCACTCACCCACGGACGGCGTTTTTCCATCAGCAAAATCAAATTACGCATCCGCATCAGCGTCAGCGTGGCAGACAGCAGCAGGAAACCAAAAATCGACCAGCGCAGCGGCGAACGCATCGCCGGATCGATACTTTGCTGCATCCGCGTTGATCCCTGATGCAGGGTGTTCCACCACTCCACGGAGTAATGAATAATCGGCAGATTCACCACGCCAATCAGCACCAGGATACCTGCCGCACGGCCCGCCAGACGACGGTCGTCGAAGGCGTGCCACAGGGCAATCACACCCACATACAAAAACAGCAGCACCAGTTCAGAAGTCAGGCGTGCATCCCATACCCACCAGGTGCCCCACATCGGTTTTCCCCATGCAGAGCCGGTAACCAGGGCAATAAAGGTAAACACGGCACCAATGGGGGCCATCGCCGCCACCGCCAGGTTGGCCATTTTCATCTGCCAGACAAGGCCAATAAACGCCGCCACCGCCATTGATGCATAAATGCCCATAGACCAGATCGCCGCAGGCACATGCAGGTAGATAATGCGATAGCTATTTCCCTGCTGATAATCAGCCGGAGCAAAGCCGAATCCCCAGATCCAGCCGACGGTAAGCACGACCACACTGGCAATTGCCAGCCACGGTATAAACCAGCCACAGATTTGATACAGCCGTGGTGGGATCGCCAGTTGATGCAGTGTTTTCCACATAGTTTCGATACCAGACTCGAACAAAAATCAGTAATCCAGCGTTATTGAATGCTGATTCGTAACGCTGCCGCCGTCGCAAAAGGACTTAATGTCGCGGTGCCTGCCAGCAACGCGCCTAAAATTGCCAGATACCCGTCAACGGGCAAATGCATCGAAGCCGCGTCCATCGCGGCGGTGGCAAAGATGAGCAATGGGATAGTCAGCGGTAACACCAGTATGCTGAGCAGCACACCACCGCGTTTAAGTCCCACTGTCAGCGCCACGCCCGGTGCACCGAGAAAACCAAGCGTTGGGGTTCCCAGCAGCAGCGTCAGCGCCATCACTTGCCAGCCATAAACATCCATTCCCAGTAGCATTGCTACCAGAGGCGAAAGGATGAGTAACGGCAGACCTGTTACCATCCAGTGCGCCATCACCTTCGCCAGCACAACGGCGGGCAAGGGTAACGGCAACAACATCAATTGTTCAAGACTGCCGTCCTGCAAATCGTCACGGAACAGTCGTTCCAGTGCCAGCAAGGATGAAAGCAGCGCGGCAACCCAGATAATGCCCGGCGCAATACGCGCCAGCAGTTGCGGCTCCGGACCGATACTGAGCGGAAAAAGGGTAATTACAATCAGGAAGAACCACAGCGGGTTGGCGATTTCGGCGCTATGGCGAAACGCTACGCGCAGCTCAAGACGGAAAATGCGCCAGAACATCATGCGGCCCCCGTTTGCGTCAGTGAAATGCGGCGAATTTTACTTTCAGCAACGTTGAGCGGCTGGTGGGTAGTCAGAATCACAATCCCCCCCTGCTCCGTATGCTGCGCCATACGCTGGGTCAGACGATCGACGCCGTTAACGTCAATCGCGGTAAAAGGCTCGTCGAGTATCCATAACGTGGCACGGGTCAGCCACAGACGCGCTAAAGCGACGCGGCGTTGTTGCCCGGCAGAAAGTTGATTTACAGGAATATCTTCGAATCCGGCAAGCCCGGCCTGCGCCAGGGCTTCCAGACATTGTGCGGTATCGCCATCGCGATGATAAAAGTGCAGATTTTCTAACGCCGTCAGCCGGGTTTTGATCCCCGGCTGATGGCCTATCCATAACAGGTTTTGATGGTAGCTGTCGCGTACCTGATGCAAGGGCTGCCCTTGCCAGAGAACCTCGCCTGCGTCAGGGCGAGACAACCCCGTCAGCAAACGGAGAAGCGTTGTCTTCCCCGCGCCGTTGCTACCGGTGATTTGTACCCACTCGCCTGCGTTCAGCGTAAATGACAAGCCACTAAATAAGGTTCGTTCATCCCGCTCGCAAAGTAACTCTCTGGCTTCAAGCATACCCACGCAATAACCCTGTTAAAAACCTGGCTCGACTTCGCGCATATCGGGCAGCTTGTGCGCTATCCCTTTATGGCAATCAATACAGGTTTGCCCATCTTTCACCGCCTGGTCGTGCATCTTAGCGGCAACTGATTTCTGGGCGGTTGTATCCATATACTCGAAGTTGTGACAGTTACGACACTCCTGCGAGTTATTGTCCTTCATGCGCCGCCACTCATTCTGTGCCATCGTCAGGCGATGAGCTTCAAATTTCTGCGGCGTGTCAATAACGCCAAAAATTTTACCATACAGCTCTTTACTTGCTTTGAGCTTGCGTATCATCTTCGGCACAAACTCGTGCGGAACGTGACAATCCGGACAGGTCGCACGGACGCCGCTACGGTTGTTGTAGTGCACAGAATCCATGTATTCCTGATACACCGTGTTACGCATTTCGTGGCAGCTAATGCAGAACTCTTCGGTATTGGCTTTTTCCATCCCGGTGTTAAAGCCGCCCCAGAAAACGATGCCGCCGACAAAACCGATCAACAGCAGCGTCCCTAGCGCCAGACGGCTGGGGGTACGCCACCATTTCCACAGGCGCTTAATCAGACCAGGCTTACGGTCAGAATTTCCCATAATAACCTCTTATTTCCCGTAACCTTTTGATGGGGTAAAGGTATTCCCCACGATTGGCGCGGTATCGGCCTGCGGTACATGACATTGCAGACAGAAATAACGACGCGGAGCCACTTCTGCGCCCACTTTGCCGTCGCTGTCCATAAAGTGAGTAGGACTAATGCGCGGCGCGCCAGTGGTGCGATAGCTTTCGACACCGTGGCACTGCAAGCAGCGGTTGGTATTGGTCGTTACCTGATAACCTTCAACGCTATGCGGGATCATTGGCGGCTGATTCACATAGTTCAGCGGCATCCGATCCTGCTCTTTTGGCATCCGAATGGCCCCTTCCTGCGTCCCGGATACTTCCGGCGACTGGCTAAAATCGACGCCATTAGCCGCCCAAACCGCGCCGCTTACCACCAGGGCCAGCATCGCCGTCCATTGACACAGCGCTTTCTTCAGGTCATGGCTTTTCATGATTTCGCTCCCGAACTCCATCGTGTAGTTATTGTAAATACATCCTCAGAACAGACATCCACGCAGCGACCGCACGTCATGCAATCGCGGCTGGTGACCTGCACCGGGCTTTGTTCATCCAGCACCGGGGCACGTAGCACATGCGGTTCCGGGCAAACATGAAAACAATCCATACAGCGGTTACATTTCTGCCGATCGGTGGCCGCAACGGTAATCACACCTTTACTACCCAGCACGCCATACAGTGCACCAACCGGACAAATGTGCCCGCACCAGCCGTGTTCAACGACCAGTAGATCAAATAAAAACAGCGCGAGAATAAGCAGCGCGCCGCTGCCGAAGCCCATTACCAGGCTACGCCCCATCAGGGAAACGGGGTTGATCCATTCCCAGATGA
Source organism: Escherichia sp. HH41S (assembly GCF_009820115.1). Lineage (NCBI taxonomy): Bacteria > Pseudomonadati > Pseudomonadota > Gammaproteobacteria > Enterobacterales > Enterobacteriaceae > Escherichia > Escherichia sp. HH41S. The sequence goes on along the minus strand of NZ_VNXE01000095.1, from coordinate 211,269 downwards.
GCGTGCCAGTTAAGGCCGATCCCACCAGAATGATCACCAACAGCACGTAGCGAATGTGGCGAGGGATCGTCGCAGACTGATTGAGGTCAAATCGTCTGCGTAACCAATTTGCTAAGTCGGTAATCGGGTTCAGCGGGCAGACCCAGCTGCAAAATAATCGCTTTCCTGCCAGGGCGTAGAGCACGGTGATAATCACCGCACCAGTCAGCGCTACCGTGGCAGGCAGATGACCGCTGGCAAGACTTTGCAGCGTCATCAGCGGATCGGTCAGTGGAACGGTGTCGAATAACAGGCTACTGCTGTAGTTGCCGTGCAAGATCCACACACCAAACCACGGACCGCTCAAAAACATCCCCAGCACGAAGAACTGACAAAGGCGACGTAACACCAGCCAACGGTGACTGCGCCACCAGCCTTTTTTCTCCAGCGCCTCGCGCCCGGCGTCACGTTTACGATTTGCCATTGTTCCCCTCCAGCCAGCCGAAGCGGTAATGGTGACCTAACTCCCCTTTCGCCAGTGACAGCGGTAACACCTTGATTGCCGGTTGTTCCAGCACGCATACTTTTTCGCACTTACCGCAGCCGGTACAGGCGTCGCTGTGAACCGTTGGCAGAAAACGGGCGTGCTTACCGGTACGTGTGTTGCGCTCCAGTTCCAGGGTGATGGCCTCATCAATTTTCGGGCATTCGCGATAACAAACATCGCAGCGCAGCCCCTGAAAGTTGAGACAGTTTTCCTGGTCCACCAGTACCGCCAGCCCCATCCGCGCGTCGTCGATCGATTCGATCTCTCGATCCAGCGCACCGCTCGGGCACACTTTGGCGCACGGAATGTCCTCACACATTTCGCAAGGAATATCCCGTGCGACAAAATATGGCGTGCCCGCCGACAGGCCAGAAGCCAGCGTCGCCAGTTTTAAGGTGTCGTAAGGGCAAGCCTGAACACACTGACCGCAACGCACACAGGCACTGGCAAAGGCGTTCTCGTTTATGGCTCCGGGCGGGCGCAACCGCACACCAGATGCGCGTGCGGTTTGCTGTTGTAACCCCAGCGCCACACCCACGGCAGCCAGCCCGCCAGCTGTGCGAACGACATCGCGCAGAAAGCGGCGGCGACCATTTTGAGGTTTCGCTGACCGGGACATAATGGCTTATACCTTCTCCAGTTTGACCGCGCACTTCTTGAAGTCCGTCTCTTTCGAGAGCGGATCGGTCGCATCCAGCGTCAGTTTGTTAACCAGCTGTGCGGCGTCGAAGAACGGCATATACACCAGGCCCTGCGGCGGGCGGTTACGACCGCGCGTTTCAACAATCGAGATGACTTCGCCACGGCGAGAAACCACTTTCACTTTGTCGCCACGACGCAGATCGCGCGCTTTCGCATCCAGCGGATGAATAAACAGGACCGCTTCCGGGAAGGCACGGTGCAGTTCCGGTACACGGCGAGTCATACTGCCGGTGTGCCAGTGCTCCAGGACACGCCCGGTAGAGAGCCACAGATCGTACTCTTCATCCGGTGCTTCCGCCGCCGGTTCGAACGGCAGTGCGAAGATCACCGCTTTGCCATCCGGTTTACCGTAGAACTTGTAGCCTTCACCCGCTTTCACGTACGGGTCGTTACCTTCGCTATAACGCCACTGCGTTTCTTTACCGTTAACCACCGGCCAGCGCAGACCGCGCGCTTTGTGGTAGTCATCGAACGGCGCGAGATCGTGACCGTGACCGCGACCAAACCATGCATACTCTTCGAACAGCCCTTTTTGCAGATAGAAGCCCAGCTCGCGGGATTCATCGTTCAACTGATCTTCTGCCAGTTCGGATACCGGGAATTTGCTCACTTCCGGGGTGGCATACAGAACCTCATACAGCGTTTTGCCACGCAGTTCCGGTTTCTTCGCCAGCAACTCTTCCGGCCACACTTCTTCAGTTTTGAAGCGGCGGGAGAACTGAACTAACTGCCAGAGATCCGATTTCGCTTCGCCCGGTGCCTGTACCTGCTGACGCCAGAATTGAGTACGGCGTTCGGCGTTACCGTAAGCACCCTCTTTTTCTACCCACATTGCGGTCGGCAGGATCAAGTCGGCTGCCAGCGCACTGACCGTCGGATACGGATCGGAAACGATGATAAAGTTGCGCGGATCGCGCCAGCCCGGCATACGCTCTTCATTAATGTTCGGCCCGGCTTGCATGTTGTTGGTACACATGGTCCAGTAAACATTCAGTTTGCCGTCTTTCAGCGCACGGTCCTGTGCCACCGCGTGCAGGCCGATTTTCGCCGGAATGGTGCCGCTCGGGATATTCCACTTCTTCTCGCAGATATCACGGTGTTTCTCATTGGTCACCACCATGTCCGCAGGCAGACGGTGAGCAAAGGTGCCCACTTCTCGCGCAGTACCACACGCGGAAGGCTGCCCGGTCAGGGAGAACGGACCGCAACCCGGCTGAGAAATTTTGCCGGTCAGCAGGTGCAGGTTGTAGACCAGGTTGTTGGCCCACACACCACGGGTATGCTGGTTGAAGCCCATCGTCCAGTAGGAGATGACTTTCTTGTTCGGATCGGCATACAGCTGCGCCAGTTGTTCTAACTGGTCTTTCGGCACGCCGGTCATTTCAGCGGTTTTTTCCAGCGTATACTCAGCAACGAAGGCTTTGTAATCGTCAAAGCTCATCGGTTCGGAAGCGTCAGAACCTGGATTCTTCGCTGCTTTTTCCAGCGGATGGGTCGGACGTAAACCGTAGCCGATGTCCGTCGCCCCTTTGCGCAGGTTAACGTGTTTGCTAAAGAAGTCCTGATTTATCGCGTTGTTTTGAATGATATAGTTGGCGATGTAGTTCAGGATCACCAGGTCAGACTGTGGCGTAAAGATGATGCCGTTATCCGCCAGCTCGAAGCTACGATGCTGGTAGGTAGAAAGCACCGCCACGGTGACGTTCTGGTTAGAGAGACGACGGTTGGTGATGCGCGACCAGAGAATCGGGTGCATCTCCGCCATGTTAGCGCCCCACAGCACAAACGCGTCAGCCTGTTCGATGTCGTCATAGCAGCCCATCGGCTCATCCATACCAAAGGTACGCATAAAGCCAACTACCGCCGACGCCATACAGTGACGCGCGTTCGGGTCGATGTTGTTCGAACGGAAGCCCGCTTTGAACAGCTTGGACGCGGCATAACCTTCCCAGATAGTCCACTGACCAGAACCGAACATACCGATCGATTCCGGCCCTTTTTCTTTCAGGGCAGTTTTGAATTTTTCTTCCATCACATCGAAGGCTTGATCCCAGGTGATTGGGGTGAACTCGCCTTCTTTGTCATATTTACCGTTTTTCATACGCAGAAGCGGCTGCGTCAAACGGTCTTTACCGTACATGATTTTGGGCAGGAAATAGCCCTTAATGCAGTTCAGACCACGGTTAACCGGTGCGTCCGGGTCGCCCTGACAGGCCACCACACGCCCCTGCTGCGTTCCGACCAGAACGCCACAACCAGTACCGCAGAAACGGCATGGTGCTTTATCCCATTTAATGGCTTCCTGCTGACCAACAACGGCGCGGGCAACGCCCGGCACGCTGAGACCGGCAGCCGCCGCAGCGGCCGCAACGGCGTTAGCTTTCATAAAGCTACGACGACTGAGTTTCATGGTGTTTCCTCACCTTGCTCTTCCTGCTGGTGATAAACCAGCGACACCGCCAGCACGCCCTCTACGTTGCGTACTGACTCAATGGTTTGGATCAGCGTTTCGCTGTCTTCTGCTTCCACCACCACAATCAACTGACCGCTCGGCGCGTCGCTGACAGCGACTTCACAGCCGGGAAAGGCGTTCAGTTGGGTGCTGATGTCTGAAATTCGTTCGCTTTTGGCCTGCACGACCAGGCTGCAAACTTGCCAGTTAGTGTGCATGGAGATACTCCGCAGTTATGGCTGATACCGGACAGCTGGCTGCACATGCACCACATCCGTTGCAAAGTTGGCTATTAAGTTGCGGCTGGTAGATCCCGGAGAGCGTCGGGCGAAAGATAATTGCCATTGGCTCACAGCTATCCTGACAGCGGCGGCATTCAACTGACTGATATGCCAGGCACGCGTCCTCAATGGTGAACTGCAAATCCCAGGCCCTGGTGTGGCGCGGAGAAAATAGCGATTCGGGGCAAGCTTGCGCGCAGGCATAACAGAAGCTGCACTCGTTATTTTTGAAATTAACGCTCGGATAGCCCCCCGCGCCGCGTTGCAGAATGTTGTTTTCACAAGCATTAATACAGGCGTCACAGCGGGTGCAATGGGTCAGAAAATGAGATTCATCACCGGACCAGGGCGGACGGATACCGTTACTGGCTTTGCGCCAGCGACCAGTGAGTATGCCCCGACGGGATGCATCAATCTTCACATTGACCTTCCATCATTAATACGCTCTGAAAATTGAGAGCGACCAAATAAACCGCATAATTAATAAGCCATTTTTATAGCCGCTAAGATATTAAAGGATGTGTCAAAGATGCATACCCCGATCGGGGTAAAACCTGTAGCAGGATCAAAAGAGTGGTGGGAAGCGTGGCAAAAACGGGCTTTTGCTCACATTTCAAATGGTTATAAATATATTTATATAGCGATTAATTCGCCAGAGATATTTCTCAAGGCTTTACCACTCCTCAGAATTTAACACTAAAAGAGAAGGTAAAATTGTCTGAATGTTCTTTTAGTTATTCATAAAGCAAATTAATAAATCTGATGAATATGTTAACCTTCAGCGACATCATCGGTGAAAACCTATAAATGACGAAGGGAATACAACAATGAAGACCATTCTACCTGCAGTATTGTTTGCCGCTTTCGCTACCACTTCCGCCTGGGCGGCAGAGAGCGTCCAGCCACTGGAAAAAATCGCGCCTTATCCGCAAGCTGAAAAAGGCATGAAGCGTCAGGTGATTCAGTTAACCCCGCAAGAAGATGAATCTACCCTGAAAGTAGAACTGTTAATCGGTCAGACGCTGGAAGTCGATTGCAATTTGCATCGTCTCGGCGGGAAGCTGGAAAGCAAAACGCTGGAAGGCTGGGGCTATGATTATTACGTCTTTGATAAAGTTAGCTCGCCGGTTTCCACGATGATGGCCTGCCCGGATGGCAAGAAAGAGAAGAAATTTGTCACCGCGTATCTGGGCGATGCTGGAATGCTGCGTTACAACAGCAAGCTGCCGATCGTGGTGTATACGCCAGACAATGTAGATGTGAAATACCGCATCTGGAAGGCGGAAGAGAAAATTGACAACGCGGTAGTCCGCTAAACTGCCGTGAAGTGTGGCACCCCGTAGGTCGGATAAGGCGGTCACGCCGCATCCGACATCTAACGCCCAAGCCGGTTGACTGATGCGACGCTGACGCGTCTTATCAGCATACGCCACATCCGGCATACCATGCCGGATGTGGCACATCATTACAACGCAATATCCGCGACTTCTTTTTGAACGGTTTGCGGCTTCAACTGCGGTTTTGGCGTACTGTCCGCCACCTGCGGCTTGTCGTATTTCAGCCCCAGCACTTCGCTGGTGTACTGCAACTCGCGTTCGGTTGCCGCCACATCACCATTCAGCTTGCGTCCATAAGACGGAACAATCGCTTTCAGCGTGGCCTGCCATTGTGGGCTTGAAACGCGATCGCCAAATACTTTTTCCAGCAGATTCAACATAATCGGCGCGGCGGTTGACGCCCCTGGCGATGCCCCCAACAACGCGGCAATGGTCCCTTGCTGGTCACTGACCACTTCGGTACCCAGACGCAGTACGCCACCTTTCTCGGCATCACGCTTGATAATCTGCACGCGCTGCCCCGCTTGCCACAAACGCCAGTCCTCTTTTTTCGCCTGCGGATAGTACTCTTTCAACGCTTCAAAACGATCCTCTTCACTCAACATCACCTGACTCACCAGATATTTCACCAGATCGAAATTATCCAGCCCAACGTGCATCATCGGCATCACGTTTGAGGTGGTGGTGGAACTCAGCAGATCCCACAATGAACCGTTTTTGAGGAATTTGGTTGAGAAGGTGGCAAATGGCCCAAACAGCACGACGCGTTTACCGTCCAGAACACGGGTATCGATATGCGGAACCGACATCGGTGGCGCGCCAACGGATGCTTTACCGTAAACCTTCGCCAGATGGTGATTAACCACGTCCGGGTTTTCCGAAACAAGGAACTGTCCGCCCACCGGGAAACCGGCGTAGTCTTTCGCCTCCGGAATCCCCGATTCCTGTAACAGTTTCAACGCCGCACCGCCCGCGCCGATAAAGACAAATTTGGCGCGGATGTTCTGTGCAGTGCCGTTTTTCAGATCGGCAACGGTGACGGTCCAGCTGTTATCGTCATTACGCTTTAGGGCGCGGACTTCGCTGCTGAGTTGCAGCGAGAAGTTAGATTTCTTCTGTAAGGAGGCGATCAACTGGCGGGTGATCTCGCCATAGTTCACATCAGTGCCAATTTCTGTGCGTGTTGCCGCTACTTTCTGTTGCGGATCGCGCCCTTCCATCACTAATGGTGCCCACTCCTTGATCTGCGCGTGATCTTCAGAGTAACGCATGCCACGAAACAGCGAGCTTTGTTGCAATGCGGCGTAACGGGCGCGCAGGAAATTGACGTTATCCTCGCCCCAGACAAAACTCATGTGCGGAACGGTATTGATAAATGAACGCGGAGTACGCAGTACACCGCGCTCGACCTGGTGCGCCCAGAACTGGCGGGAAATCTGAAATGCTTCGTTAATGGCGACTGCTTTTTCAATACTGATGCTGCCATCGGCGTTTTGCGGGGTGTAATTGAGTTCCATCAGTGCAGAATGCCCGGTTCCGGCGTTGTTCCAGCCGTTCGAACTCTCCTGCGCGACACCCTCCAGGCGCTCCACCATGGTCATCGACCATTCAGGCTCCAGCTCGCGTAAATAGGTCCCCAACGTGGCGCTCATAATGCCGCCGCCAATCAACAGTACATCAGTTTCCTGCTCCTCGGACGCTTTCGCTTTTGCCGTCATCGAAACGGCATTAAGCCCCACGGCCATCGAGAAGAGCATGGCAGTCACTTTTTTCATCTTGTTAATGCCTTACTTTTAGTCGCTTTATTGCAGGTGAGATTTGCGCGGCATCAACGGTAACACTTAAGTAACAACATTTAAATAATGTTTATAAATTATATTCCAATTTTAGAAACATTATAATTTCGTTGATTAATTATAGGGTTATTAGAAACGAAGGGTTTTTTAGAATATTGACCTGGCGGCAGCAGTCCGCCAGGTCAGCGTCGAAATATTACGCCGTCCGGGCAACGGCATCACGCGAAGCAGCATCGCGCTCTTCACCTGTCAGCTCGCTAAGTAGCCCGTTGCGCATTTCCAGCAGGCGGTCAGCGTGGATAAAGTAATGATCATCATGACTGATGGCGAAAATCGTTTTACCCATCTCCTGCATCAGCGGCAGCAGCACCTGATAAAACTCACGACGGAAGTGTGGGTCCTGATCCGCCGCCCATTCATCCAACAGGATAATATCGCGTTCTTCTGCCAGCGCCAGCAACAGCGCGACGCGTTTTTTCTGCCCTTTTGATAACTTCAGGTTAACAATACGCCCGTTGCTTAACTCAAGCTTATGAGCCATTTTCAGCTGCGCCAGCCACTTCTCAACCAGTTGCGGGTTAGCAGGTTTCCCCTCCGGCCCCAGCAGTTGATCAAACAACCAGACATCGGTAAACACTGCCGAAAACAGTTTGCGATAATCTTCCGGTTGTTCGCCGCTGACAGGTTTGCCATCCAGCAAAATTTCGCCACTTTGTGGTTGATACAAGCCCGTCAGCAACATCGCCAGTGTCGATTTCCCGCTACCGTTGCCGCCAATCAGAAACAGCAGTTCGCCACGTTTAATGGTGAGGTTAATCGGCCCAACGGAAAACGCGTTATCCTGATAAGCAAACGTAACATTGCGCAGCTCCAGCGTTTGCCAGTTGGGAAACGTCTGCGGACGCGGAAACTCTGCTTTGAAAGGCGCGAGTGCGAATTTATTCAGCTTGTTAAACGCCACCTGCGCCGTCAGCAGCGTCGGTAATGCGCCAACCGCCGAAAGCAGCGGCGTACGCAGGAATAACAGCGTTAGCGAATAGGTCGCGGCAACGTTGGTATCAGCCCAACCGAGACTGTTCGCCATCCAGAACACCAGGCCGATTGCGCCCAGCATCATGATGTTTGACCAGTTCACAGCACTAAGATGGAAGGTGTCTGCGCGGATGATATGATGGCGATACTCTTGCGCATCAGGAATGTAGAGGTTGTTAAACACATACTCGGCGCGTTCACGGTTAAGAGTCAGCTCTTTGCGCCCTTCGAGTACAGTTTGAAAATCCGTGTACAGCTTGTCTTCGGTTTCACGCAGGGTCGCCATATGTTTGTAAACCCGCGCCACCAGTACAAAACCGCCCCAGATGGTGACCGCCATCCAGATAGCCGTTACCAGCAACATCTTGCCCGACAGCATCCACAGATACGCCGCCGAACCGATAGTGAGAATGATCCCCTGCACCAGTTCTGGCAGACGAACAAACGCAATAGTGATATTGCGCACATCGCTGGTTAACCCCGCCAGCAACGAGGCGCTACCGAGTTGTTCGATACGCTCGACGTGAGTATCCAGAATCCGCTTGATAAATTCGCTACGCAGTCGGTAAACGAAATGATGCCCCAGAGTGGTGAGCGCCAGTTGCGAACCTAGCGTCACCGCCATTAACAGCAGCAATAAACCGAGAAACTCCGGCAACACCAGCAGACTGGTATCCGCCGTTTCGATAAGGCGCTGATTGATAAAAGCAATTAAGCCAATGCCTAATGCCGCACTGGCGAGGCTTAGCGCCATCACACTGATAAATGGCCAGCGATACTGCCGCCAGACAAGTACAAGAAGTTCCATGCAAAAAACCCGGACAATGAATTACAGCCCGCAGTTTAAACATCTCCGCGCGCACAGCAATAATAATTCTTATTTTTATTCTTTTTTACCTGCCTGACGGAATGTCAGGTTGTAGCGGCAGTCGGCGGTGAGTGGATGAAAGCCCGCTTTCAACGGTTGAATGCCGTGATAAAACAGCCGCGATTCACCGCCCCATACCACCACATCGCCATGTTCCAGCAATAAACGTTTGAGCGGATCATTTCGTTTCAGGCCACCAAATTGAAAAATCGCGGGTAAGCCCAGAGAAACAGAAACTATTGGCGCACGCAGATCCGGTTCGTCTTTATCCTGATGCAGCAACAGTTTCGCGCCAGGAGCGTAGCGGTTGATAAGACAAGCATCTGGCTGGAAATCTGGATAGCCCGCCGCCGTCGCCGCACGTTGACATAAATCATGAAAACTCTGCGGCATGGCGGGCCATGGTTTATTTGTTTGCGGATCAATGGGCGAATAGAGATAACCTTGCCGATTGGTCGTCCAGCCCAGATGCCCACAGTTGGTCATCGCCACCGACATGGTATAACCGCCTGGAGTGACCATCTGGCGAAACGGCGACTGGCTGGCAACGTCATTAATATCGCGGATTAGTTGCTCCGCAGCGTTAAAAGCAAAACGGTGCAAAATCACCGCACCAGCCGCCAGTGGCTCTTGCCACGGTTCAGCATCGGCAAACAGATCCAACATTACCTCTCCTCATTTTCAGCTTCACGGCGCAGCAGTTGCGCTTTGCGCGACACGCCCCAGCGGTAACCGGAAAGTGTGCCATCACCATGGACTACCCGATGACAGGGTATTACGATAGCGAGCTTGTTGGCTGCACAGGCGCTGGCAACGGCCCGTACCGCTTTCGGTTTGCCGATGGCGTTCGCCAGTTGCTGATAACTGACGGTTTCACCACAAGGTATCGTGCGCAGTGCCTGCCAGACTTGTTGCTGAAAAGCAGTGCCGCGAATGTCCAGCGGTAACGTCAGCGGCGTATCGCGTTGATTGAGACTGGCGATCACTTCACGCACATGTTGCTGAAACGTCAGATCGGCAGGCGCGTTGTCGGCAGCGGGAAACATCTGCTGCAACTCGCTGATTAGCGTCGCGTCATCATCGCCCAGCAATATCGCGCAAATCCCCCGCTCGCTTTCTGCCACCAGGCAACGGCCCAGCTCACAATCAGCCAGCGCGTAACGCACCGCCAGATTTTCGCCACCATGACGGAATTGTTTAGCCGTCATGCCCAGCGTTTCGTCAGCTTTGCGGTAGTAACTGCTGCTGTCGGGGAATCCGGCGTTAAGAATAGACGTCGTCACGCTCTCCCCTTTCGCCAGCGATTCACGCAAACGGCGAGCGCGCCAGGCCTGTTGCCAGGCTTTAGGCGTCATTCCGGTAGTCGCTTTAAACAACCGATGCAGATGGAACGGACTCATCGCCACCTGGTCGGCTAAGGCTTCCAGCGTTACAGGCGTTTCCTGTTCCAGCAGTCGGCAGGCGTGGGTAATTTTATCAAGGCGATGTTGCCGGGGATTGGCTTTGTCTGGCTGACAACGTTTGCAGGGGCGAAATCCGGCGGCGAGTGCCTCGCTGGCATTTGCGTAGAAGGAGACATTTTCCCGCAAGGCATGTCTGGCTCGGCAAGACGGACGGCAAAAAATACCCGTGGTGCGCACGGCGAAAACGAATTCGCCGTCGGCGTTCGGGTCGCGGGCTAAGACAGATTGCCAGCGTTGATCGTCAGTTAAGCATGTGGCGTTTTTCATAATCAGCTCCCTGGTTAAGGATAGCCTTTAGTCTGCCCGGTCACCATCACGCAAAAACCAACAATCTTGCGCTTTAATTTTTTTCGCTCACCAGGAAGCTTTTAAACTGTGGCGACATCCAGGTTTTAAAGCTATCGCCCTCTTTGGTGATCATATAAACCGCCAGCCCTTCCCGGCGAACAACCTCTTTGGCTTTCTCCGGCCCAAGCACCATTAAGCCAGTATCCCAGGCGTCGGCTTCCAGCGCCGTCGGGGCAATCACCGTCACGGATACCAGATTGTGTTCGATGGGACGCCCGGTTTGCGGATCGATAACATGGGAAAGACGTTTGCCGTCCAGTTCGTAATAGTTACGGTAGCTGCCAGAGGTGCTAATGCCATGACCGTTGATATCCACCACGGCCTGAACCGCGTTTTCTTTATCAGTTGGTTTTTGAATCGCTACCCGCCACGGCTGGCCTTCACCGTTCATACCACGGCTGTTCAGCGCGCCGCCCACCGACACCAGATAGCGGGAAATCCCTTCCTGCTCCATCAAGCGTGCCAGATGATCCGCCGCATAGCCTTCGCCGACGGTGGAGAGATCGACATATAATTCCGGCAGGTCTTTTTGCAGATATTGCTGATGCGACTGATTAATGACCGTCAGGTGCTGTAAGCCGGTTTTGGCTTTCATCGCATCAATTTGTTCCTGGCTCGGAATTTGAACCGGCTGTTGTTCCGGGCCAAAGCCCCACAGATTCACCAGCGGCCCGACGGTTATATCCATCGCACCATCGGTCCTTGCGCCAATGCGCAGCGAGGTAGTGACGATATCGGCCATCGCTTCACTTACCGGCCACGGCGATAAACTTTGCGAGTCGTTAAATCGCATCAGCGCGGAATCTTTTTTATAGGTCGAAAGCAGCTGATCGTCAGCGTCCAGCTGGGTCTGAATCTTTTCTTTAAGTTCGGCACTGCGTTTGGCGTCAATGCCCGGAATGCTGGCACGCCAGAAGGTACCCATGGTTTTGCCTTCGAGAACGGTAACTTCAATAGCGTGGGTTTTGGCGGGTTGTGGTTTTTGATCGCAACCAACAAAGAAGAGCGCGGCAGCCAGCAGTGCCACGCGGGTAAAGCTTATTTCCATACGTGATTATCCTCATGCGAACGGTCGCAAGAGTACACCAAAAAACTGTGTTTGTACGCTGAAAACAATGAAAAAAGGGCCCGCAGGCCCTTTGTTCGATATCAATCGAGATTAGAACTGGTAAACCAGACCCAGAGCTACGATGTTATCAGTGTTGATGCCAGCGTCACGAGTGAACTGGTTGTCGTCCAGCAGGTTGATTTTGTAGTCAACATAGGTGGACATGTTTTTGTTGAAGTAGTAAGTAGCACCAACATCAACATATTTCAGGATATCTTCGTCGTCGTAGTTACGAGTACCGATGGTGCCCAGGTTTTTACCTTTAGACTGCAGGTATGCTACAGACGGGCGCAGACCGAAGTCGAACTGGTACTGAGCAACAGCTTCGAAGTTCTGTGCTTTGTTCGCCCAACCCAGGGAACCTACGCGAGTTGCGTTGTAGGTCTGGGTGTACTGAGCAGCCAGGTAGATGTTGTTAGCGTCGTATTTCAGACCACCAGTGTAGGTTTCAGCACGGTCGCCGTTACCGATGTAAGCAGCGGTGTTCTGAGCATCAGTACGTTTGGAGCTGGAAACTGCAGCACCGATACCGAAGCCTTCGTAATCATAAGTGATAGAACCGCCAACGCCGTCGCCGTTCTGACGCAGAGCACCACGACCGTTGTTGGTCATGCCTTCGCCGCTTGCGCTACCGTTTTTACCCTGGTACTGAACAGCAAAGTTCAGGCCGTCAACCAGACCGAAGAAGTCAGTGTTACGGTAGGTCGCGAAGCCGTTACCACGCTGCTGCATGAAGTTGTCAGAACCGTAAGTGTCGCCACCGAATTCTGGCAGTACGTCGGTCCAGGAAGTTACGTCATAAACAACGCCGTAGTTACGACCGTAGTCGAAAGAACCCACATCCTGGAATTTCAGACCTGCGAATGCCACACGGGTCCAGGAGTTGTTTTCGTTTTCAGCGCTGTTGCCCTGGATCTGATATTCCCACTGGCCGTAACCGGTCAGTTGGTCAGTAACCTGAGTTTCACCTTTGAAGCCAAGACGCATGTAGGTCTGGTCGCCATCTACAGACTTGTCGTCAGAGAAATAGTGCAGGCCGTCTACTTTACCGTACAGATCTAATTTGTTGCCGTCTTTGTTGTAAACTTCAGCAGCGTTTGCTGCGCCTGCTACCAGCAGAGCTGGGACCAGGAGGGACAGTACTTTAACTTTCATGTTATTAACCCTCTGTTATATGCCTTTATTTGCTTTTTTATGCCACTGCATACTGATTAACCCTCATTAATCAGTCGGCAAGTCCATTCTCCCCAAAAATGCAGAATAATCCAACACGAATATGATACTAAAACTTTTAAGATGTTTCATTTATCGCTATAGATGTTTCAGAATGTAAATACAAGGGAACTTTTTAAGATTATTGCGGAATGGCGAAATAAGCACCTAACATCAAGCAATAATAATTCAAGGTTAAAATCAATAACTTATTCTTAAGTATTTGACAGCACTGAATGTCAAAACAAAACCTTCACTCGCAACTAGAATATCTCCCGCTATCATCATTAACTTTATTTATTACCGTCATTCATTTCTGAATGTCTGTTTACCCCTATTTCAACCGGATGCCTCGCATCCGGTTTTTTTTACCCTTCTTTACACACTTTTCATTATTCTGTGCTACCACAGAAAAACTATAACGCTTGTTAACTATTTCACAAATAATTAACATCAGCATAATTTCCAGCAATCTTCGTTTATTTGCAATTAATTTCGTTAGGCTTTTTGTAGGTTATTTGTACAGCAAAATGGCGCTTGTACATCTATTTCCCCCAATGCAGGATGATAAATATCACGGGAGAATAGAGAATCATCAATCAGGTAAGAGTCTGGAATTTCACACTGTACCCTTTATACTGCCCTATCACTTCGCGAAGTTTTAACAGGTCATAAACACGAATGCGTCAGAAAGAGACAACGGCCACGACCCGCTTTTCACTCCTACCGGGGAGCATTACCCGCTTCTTTTTACTGTTGATCATTGTGTTACTGGTGACGATGGGTGTAATGGTACAAAGCGCCGTTAACGCCTGGCTGAAAGATAAAAGTTACCAGATTGTCGACATTACCCACGCTATCCAAAAGCGCGTCGATACCTGGCGTTATGTGACCTGGCAGATCTACGACAACATTGCCGCGACGACCTCCCCCTCCTCCGGCGAAGGTTTACAAGAGACGCGCCTGAAACAGGATGTCTACTATCTGGAAAAACCACGCCGCAAAACGGAAGCGTTAATCTTTGGCTCTCACGACAACTCAACGCTTGAGATGACTCAACGGATGTCCACCTATCTGGACACGTTATGGGGCGCAGAAAATATACCGTGGTCGATGTATTACCTGAATGGTCAGGATAACAGTCTGGTACTGATCTCGACCCTGCCCCTCAAAGATCTCACCTCCGGATTTAAAGAATCGACCGTCAGCGACATTGTTGATTCACGTCGCGCAGAGATGTTGCAACAGGCCAACGCGCTCGATGAACGCGAAAGTTTTTCTAACCTGCGCCGCCTGGCCTGGCAGAACGGTCATTACTTTACCTTGCGTACCACGTTCAACCAGCCGGGACATCTGGCAACGGTCGTTGCTTTTGATCTGCCGATTAATGATTTGATCCCACCGGGTATGCCGCTGGACAGTTTCCGCCTTGAGCCAGACGCGACGGCAACGGGAAACAATGAAAATGAGAAAGAAGGGACGGATAGCGTCAGTATCCACTTTAACAGTACGAAGATTGAAATCTCCTCGGCACTCAACTCTACCGATATGCGCCTGGTCTGGCAGGTTCCTTATGGCACCTTATTGCTGGATACGTTGCAAAACATTCTGCTGCCACTGCTGCTGAACATCGGTTTGCTGGCGCTGGCGTTATTTGGCTATACCACATTCCGCCATTTCTCCAGCCGCAGTACAGAAAGCGTCCCCAGCACGGCGGTCAATAACGAATTGCGCATTTTACGGGCAATTAATGAAGAGATAGTCTCACTGCTGCCGCTCGGCTTGCTGGTTCACGATCAGGAATCGAACCGCACTGTCATAAGTAACAAAATTGCCGATCATTTGCTGCCGCATTTAAATCTGCAAAACATCACTACCATGGCGGAGCAGCATCAGGGGATTATTCAGGCGACGATCAATAACGAGCTGTATGAGATCCGCATGTTCCGCAGCCAGGTTGCGCCGCGCACACAAATTTTCATTATTCGCGATCAGGATCGCGAAGTGCTGGTAAACAAGAAACTCAAGCAGGCGCAGCGTCTGTATGAGAAAAACCAGCAGGGGCGGATGACCTTTATGAAAAACATTGGCGATGCGCTGAAAGAACCCGCACAGTCCCTGGCGGAGAGCGCGGCTAAACTCAACGCCCCGGAAGGCAAACAACTGGCGAATCAGGCAGATGTGCTGGTGCGGCTGGTCGATGAAATACAGTTAGCGAATATGCTTGCGGACGATAGCTGGAAAAGTGAGACGGAGCTGTTCTCCGTGCAGGATTTGATTGATGAAGTTGTGCCTTCAGTATTGCCTGCCATCAAGCGTAAAGGACTGCAACTGCTGATTAACAATCATCTGAAAGCACACGATATGCGCCGTGGCGATCGCGATGCCTTACGCCGTATTTTGCTGCTATTGATGCAATATGCCGTGACCTCAACACAATTGGGAAAAATCACCCTTGAGGTTGATCAGGATGAGTCCTCCGAAGACCGCCTGACTTTCCGCATTCTGGACACCGGTGAAGGCGTAAGCATTCATGAAATGGATAATTTGCACTTCCCGTTTATCAACCGGACCCAAAACGATCGCTATGGCAAGGCCGACCCGCTGGCATTCTGGTTGAGCGATCAACTGGCGCGTAAACTGGGCGGTCATTTAAACATCAAAACGCGGGACGGGCTTGGTACACGCTATTCTGTGCATATCAAAATGCTCGCAGCTGATCCGGAAGTTGAAGAGGAAGAAGAGCGTTTACTGGATGATGTCTGCGTAATGGTGGATGTCACTTCAGCAGAAATTCGGAATATTGTCACTCGCCAGTTAGAAAATTGGGGTGCAACCTGTATCACACCCGATGAAAGATTAATTAGTCAAGATTATGATATCTTTTTAACGGATAATCCGTCTAATCTTACTGCCTCTGGCTTGCTTTTAAGCGATGATGAGTCTGGCGTACGGGAAATTGGGCCTGGTCAATTGTGCGTCAACTTCAATATGAGCAACGCTATGCAGGAAGCGGTCTTACAATTAATTGAAGTGCAACTGGCGCAGGAAGAGGTGACAGAATCGCCTCTGGGCGGAGATGAAAATGCGCAACTCCATGCCAGCGGCTATTATGCGCTCTTTGTAGACACAGTACCGGATGATGTTAAGAGGCTGTATACTGAAGCAGCAACCAGTGACTTTGCTGCGTTAGCCCAAACGGCTCATCGTCTTAAAGGCGTATTTGCCATGCTAAATCTGGTACCCGGCAAGCAGTTATGTGAAACGCTGGAACATCTGATTCGTGAGAAGGATGTTCCAGGAATAGAAAAATACATCAGCGACATTGACAGTTATGTCAAGAGCTTGCTGTAGCAAGGTAGCCTATTACATGAACAATATGAACGTAATTATTGCCGATGACCATCCGATAGTCTTGTTCGGTATTCGCAAATCACTTGAGCAAATTGAGTGGGTGAATGTTGTCGGCGAATTTGAAGACTCTACAGCACTGATCAACAACCTGCCGAAACTGGATGCGCATGTGTTGATTACCGATCTCTCCATGCCTGGCGATAAGTACGGCGATGGAATTACCTTAATCAAGTACATCAAGCGCCATTTCCCAAGCCTGTCGATCATCGTTCTGACCATGAACAACAACCCGGCGATTCTTAGTGCGGTATTGGATCTGGATATCGAAGGGATCGTGCTGAAACAAGGTGCACCGACCGATCTGCCGAAAGCTCTCGCCGCGCTGCAGAAAGGGAAGAAATTTACCCCGGAAAGCGTTTCTCGCCTGTTGGAAAAAATCAGTGCTGGTGGTTACGGTGACAAGCGTCTCTCGCCAAAAGAGAGTGAAGTTCTGCGCCTGTTTGCGGAAGGTTTCCTGGTGACCGAGATCGCTAAAAAGCTGAACCGCAGTATCAAAACCATCAGTAGCCAGAAGAAATCTGCGATGATGAAGCTGGGTGTCGAGAACGATATTGCTCTGCTGAATTATCTCTCTTCTGTGACCTTAAGTCCGGCAGATAAAGACTAATCATCTGTAGGCCAGATAAGACGCGTCAGCGTCGCATCTGGCATTTGCACTGAATGCCGGATGCGGCGTAAACGCCTTATCCGGCCTACGATTCCCATTATTTCAATGGATTACAACAAAGTAGGCCAGATAAGACGCACCAGCGTCGCATCTGGCATTTGCACTGAATGCCAGATGCGGCGTAAATGTCTTATAAGCCTACGATTCCCGCGATTTCCGGACCCTCTCGGCATATACCGTCAGTGTCTGTTTTATAACATCCAGCGTTACCGGCTTCGACAGGCAACTGTCCATACCGGACTCCAGACACCGCTGCTTCTCTTCAGCCAGCGCATTAGCAGTTACTCCGATTACCGGCAACGTCAGCCCCAACTGACGAATGCGTTGCGTCAAGCGGTAACCATCCATATTTGGCATGTTGACGTCGCTAAGCACGATATCGATATGATTCTTGCTAAGTACATTAAGCGCATCGACGCCATCATTCGCAGTTTTACATTGATAACCCAACGATCCCAACTGATCTGCAAGCAGACGCCGGTTAATCGGATGATCATCCACGACCAGAATCATCATATCGTCGTTATCGCTGACCGCTTTGTCCGTCGACGGCAGAGCGTTAGCAGGATCATCGCTCTCCATCTCGATCAAATAAATACGCGCCAACAATGCCGGTAGCTCATGCGGTGCAGCCACACTGTGTACCCACTCCCCTGGCGCTTTCTCCAGCGGAATACCAATATGGCGACGACAGAAGGTCACTACCGCTCTACCCTGCCATTTTTTGCTCACTACCTCGTCAGTGATTAACACATCTTCGGGAGTCGGTTCCTGCCCTTCGTATGTTGTAACGACGATGCCGCTGCGCTGCAAACTGGTTTCCAGGAACTGACAGAGCGACGCATTGCGGACCGCCAGCCAGCAGCGTTTACCACTCAACCCTTCCACGCCTTTTTTCTGCGGGTACTGAGCGCCGTACAACGGAATACGCACGGTAAACTGGCTGCCCATTCCCGGTTCTGAATCTACCGAGATGTCGCCGTCCATCATGCTGATCAGTTTTTCACAAATCGCCAGACCCAGACCAGTCCCCTGGAAGTTACGCTGTACGCCCGTTCCGACCTGGAAGAAGGGATCAAACAAGCGCACCACTTCTTTCGCCGGAATCCCCACGCCGGTATCGCGAACACGGATAGAGAGATAATCGCCATCAGCGCGAACATGCAGAACTATACAGCCGGTATCGGTGAATTTTATGGCGTTACTCAACAGGTTGGAGATGACCTGCTGTAAACGCATTGGGTCGCCATTTAAGGCCACTGGCACATCCGGTTCAATAAAGCAGTACAAGCCTAGCTGCTTGCGTACCACCAGCGGTAAATAGTTGGCGGTGATGTGGTTCATCACTTCACGCGGTGAAAACTCACGCGGTTCGATCTTCAACTGTTCTGATTCAATTTTCGAGAAATCGAGAATATCGCTGATAATTTTCAACAACAGGCTGGAAGAGTTGTTCATTGCCGTCACCAGACGATCGACGCCTTTTGGCAGCTCTTTGGTTTGCAACAGATCCAGGTTACCGATAATGCCATACAACGGCGTTCGCAGCTCATGACTTACGGTGGCAAGGAACATCGATTTTGACTGACTCGCCTGTTCCGCTGCTTGTGCCATCTCCTGCAACGACTCTTCCATCTTCACGCGCGAAGAAACATCCACCAGCACACAAATAGCCACGTTTTCATTACGATAGCGCGAATGGACGAAGCTGATTTGCAGATTGGTATTGTTGCTGGTCAGGACATCAACAAAATTGACCTGCTGACCACAAATAATTTGCGTCAGTCGTTGGCGATCCTCATGCGTAAGCATATTGAGATAGGTATGCGCAAGTTCGTTACTTAAAATATTAACGCCATCAGCGGTACGCAAAATGCAGATACCCACTGGCGCGGAAGCGACAATCTTGCGATTAAACTGCTCGTGCTCTTCCAGTCGCAGGGCGTCGCTTTCCGCAGGAATGAATATACGCCGCTCGTACATCCGTGCGAGAGTAAACAACGCGGCTCCGGCAAGCACATTCAGTAAAATCGCGTTAAGGATCAACATGCGAATGCGCTCCAGCACCTTATCAACCGGCACCGAATAGACGATGCTTAACGATGAAGGTGGCAGGTTTTTCTTCAGCACCAGTTCCCGGAACCCTTCCGTATAGCCAAACCAGGAACGTTCCTGCATCCAGCGAGGATCGCTCTTAATCTTGCTTTCCGGTCCGGTAAGCGAAATCAGGGTATGACCATTTTCATCAAGAATGGTTACCCCCATCGGCAACGTACCAGGTAAGAAGAAGTTCTCCATCCTGATGGTCTGCTCAACACCTAAAAGCGCCTGCAACCGGTTCGCCAGATAAACTGGCGTCAAGGCGTAAAAATACCCGACGCCAGGGCGCGGACCTTCGCTGATCCAGTAGAGGTTACTGCCGCTATCATCTTGTGGTGCATTTCGATATTTATTGATGCGTTCATGCAAAGCTTTCAACGCGGTATCGCGTTCCACTGGCATATCACGCAGACCGAAATTGGCCATGCAAAGGTTATCGCTGCCGATTAAAAATACCCGGTTGAGATCGTAAGCCGCAGAGAAATTATCGCGCCAGTAGCGCATAAACCACGCCAATGACTCCAGAGAACCTCGCCAGGTGTTACTCATTGCGGAACAATCGGAGTCGGCAAACAGTGGTTCAAACACTGGCACATCTGCCTGCGTTTCTCGTCCACGCGGCGAAAGCACACCGTTTTCTGCCGATAAGCGATTTTCAGCTATGTACTTCAGCTCTTTCATCACATCAGAGGTGCGTTGAATAAAGCGCTGAGCCTGATCGGAACTCAGATTAAATTCCTGACGAATTTCCGATTCTCGCTGATGCAACGCATTAACGATGTAAAAAACGGATGAAAAAGCAATCAACAGCCAGAGCACTAACGCCAATGCTCTGAACATGTAGCGCGAGGCTTTCAGGGTTGTACGAAAAGAAGCAAGGTATTTCAAAGGGGCGAAGCTCCGCCTCAGGTGACCGATGGAGTGTGGTTAAGGTAGCGGTAAAAGCGTGTTACCGCAATGTTCTCTCTTCTCTGGAATATGATACACCGCCGAGAAATCATCACCTTAACCTCTGATAATCGTCATATACCGGACAAGACTAGTGGGATTCAGCATGCATTATATGAAGTGGATTTATCCACGCCGCTTACGCAATCAAATGATCCTGATGGCAATCCTGATGGTCATTGTCCCAACGCTTACTATTGGTTATATCGTAGAAACGGAAGGACGTTCAGCAGTCTTATCTGAAAAAGAGAAAAAACTTTCTGCCGTGGTCAACCTGCTTAATCAGGCGCTAGGCGATCGCTACGATCTCTACAACGACTTACCACGTGAGGAGCGAATCCACGCACTGAATGCAGAACTTGCTCCCATTACTGAAAATATCACTCACGCCTTTCCTGGCATAGGTGCTGGTTATTACAACAAAACACTGGATGCGATAATCACTTACGCGCCTTCAGCGCTGTATCAGAATAATGTGGGCGTTACTATTGCCGCAGATCACCCTGGTCGCGAAGTCATGCGTACAAATACTCCTTTGATTTATTCAGGCAGGCAGGTGCGCGGCGATATTTTGAATTCAATGATCCCCATTGAGCGTAATGGTGAAATCCTCGGTTATATCTGGGCCAATGAATTAACCGAAGATATTCGCCGCCAGGCCTGGAAAATGGATGTGAGGATTATCATTGTGCTCACCGCCGGTTTGCTGATAAGCCTGCTGTTGATTGTCCTTTTCTCCCGTCGCCTGAGCGCCAATATAGATATCATCACCGATGGTCTCGCGACTCTGGCGCAAAATATTCCCACTCGATTACCACAATTGCCCGGTGAAATGGGGCAAATTAGTCAGAGTGTCAACAACCTCGCCCAGGCACTGCGTGAAACGCGAACACTTAACGATCTGATTATTGAAAACGCTGCCGATGGCGTCATTGCCATTGACCGCCAGGGTGATGTAACCACCATGAACCCGGCAGCAGAAGTCATCACTGGCTATCAACGTCATGAACTGGTAGGGCAGCCTTACTCCATGTTGTTCGACAATACTCCGTTCTACAGTCCAGTACTGGATACGCTGGAACATGGTACCGAACATGTGGCGCTGGAGATCAGTTTTCCAGGCCGTGAGCGCACCATTGAACTCAGTGTCACTACCAGTCGTATTCATAATACGCATGGTGAAATGATAGGTGCTTTGGTGATTTTCTCTGATTTAACTGCCCGCAAAGAAACCCAGCGCCGAATGGCGCAAGCTGAACGCCTCGCCACACTGGGTGAGCTGATGGCTGGCGTGGCGCATGAAGTACGTAATCCGTTAACGGCTATTCGTGGTTATGTACAGATCTTGCGCCAACAAACCAGTGACCCAATACATCAGGAATATCTGTCCGTAGTACTCAAAGAAATCGATTCAATTAACAAAGTTATTCAGCAATTGCTCGAATTTTCACGCCCACGCCACAGTCAATGGCAACAAGTCAGCCTCAATGCATTGGTTGAAGAAACTCTGGTACTGGTACAAACCGCCGGCGTACAAGCGCGAGTCGACTTCATAAGCGAACTGGATAATGAATTAAGCCCGATTAACGCCGATCGTGAACTGCTCAAACAGGTACTACTGAATATCCTGATCAATGCCGTCCAGGCTATCAGTGCACGAGGGAAAATTCGCATTCGAACCTGGCAGTATAGCGACTCACAACAGGCCATTTCGATAGAGGACAACGGCAGTGGCATTGATCTCTCGCTGCAAAAAAAGATCTTCGATCCCTTTTTCACTACCAAAGCCTCAGGAACCGGGCTTGGTCTGGCGTTAAGTCAACGCATCATTAATGCCCATCAGGGTGATATTCGCGTCGCCAGTTTGCCGGGCTACGGCGCAACCTTCACGCTTATTTTACCGATCAACCCGCAGGGAAATCAGACTGTATGACTGCTATTAATCGCATCCTTATTGTGGATGATGAAGATAATGTTCGCCGTATGCTGAGCACCGCTTTTGCACTACAAGGATTCGAAACACATTGTGCGAACAACGGGCGCACAGCATTACACCTGTTTGCCGATATTCACCCTGACGTGGTGTTGATGGATATCCGCATGCCAGAGATGGACGGCATCAAGGCACTCAAGGAGATGCGCAGCCATGAGACACGGACACCCGTTATTCTGATGACGGCCTATGCTGAAGTGGAAACCGCCGTCGAAGCACTACGCTGCGGAGCCTTTGACTATGTCATCAAACCGTTTGATCTCGATGAGTTGAATTTAATCGTTCAGCGCGCTTTACAACTCCAGTCAATGAAAAAAGAGATCCGTCATCTGCACCAGGCACTAAGCACCAGTTGGCAATGGGGGCACATTCTCACTAACAGCCCGGCAATGATGGACATCTGCAAAGACACCGCCAAAATTGCCCTTTCTCAGGCCAGCGTCTTGATTAGCGGTGAAAGCGGCACCGGGAAAGAGTTGATTGCCAGAGCGATTCACTACAATTCGCGGCGGGCCAAGGGGCCGTTTATTAAAGTCAACTGCGCGGCGCTGCCGGAATCGTTGCTCGAAAGTGAACTGTTTGGTCATGAAAAAGGCGCATTTACTGGTGCACAAACCCTGCGTCAGGGATTATTTGAACGTGCCAACGAAGGTACTCTGCTCCTTGACGAAATTGGTGAAATGCCGCTGGTACTGCAAGCCAAATTACTACGCATTCTGCAGGAACGGGAATTTGAACGGATTGGCGGTCATCAGACCATAAAAGTTGATATCCGCATCATTGCTGCCACCAACCGCGACTTGCAGGCAATGGTGAAAGAAGGCACCTTCCGTGAAGATCTCTTTTATCGCCTTAACGTTATTCATTTAATACTGCCGCCTCTGCGCGATCGCCGGGAAGATATTTCCCTGTTAGCTAATCACTTTTTGCAAAAATTCAGTAGTGAGAATCAGCGCGATATTATCGACATCGATCCGATGGCAATGTCACTGCTTACCGCATGGTCATGGCCGGGAAATATTCGAGAGCTTTCCAACGTTATTGAACGCGCCGTCGTGATGAATTCAGGCCCGATCATTTTTTCTGAGGATCTTCCGCCGCAGATTCGTCAGCCAGTCTGTAGTGCTGGTGAAGCAAAAACAGCCCCTGTCGGTGAGCGTAATTTAAAAGAGGAAATTAAACGCGTCGAAAAACGCATCATTATGGAAGTGCTGGAACAACAAGAAGGAAACCGAACCCGCACTGCTTTAATGCTGGGCATCAGTCGCCGTGCATTGATGTATAAACTCCAGGAATACGGTATCGATCCGGCGGATGTATAACGCCAAAACTTGCTATGCAGAAATTTGCACAGTGCGCAAATTTCTGCATAGCCGTTCATTCAACCTCTTAATCCCCACCTTATTTATTCTTTACTATTCAATAAGTTAAAAAACAATATCAAACATTTTCATTCTGGCACTCCCCTTGCTATTCCCTGACTGTACCCACAACGGTGTATGCAAGAGGGATAAATAATGAAAACAAAATTGATGACATTACAAGACGCCTCCGGCTTCTTTCGTGACGGCATGACCATCATGGTGGGCGGATTTATGGGAATTGGCACTCCATCCCGCCTGGTGGAAGCATTACTGGAATCTGGCGTTCGCGACCTGACATTGATAGCCAATGATACCGCGTTTGTTGATACCGGCATCGGTCCGCTCATCGTCAATGGTCGAGTCCGCAAAGTAATTGCTTCACATATCGGCACCAACCCGGAAACCGGACGGCGCATGATTTCTGGCGAAATGGAGGTCGTTCTCGTACCGCAAGGTACATTGATTGAGCAAATTCGCTGTGGTGGAGCTGGACTTGGTGGTTTTCTCACGCCAACTGGTGTCGGCACCGTCGTAGAGGAAGGCAAACAGACGCTGACACTCGACGGTAAAACCTGGCTGCTTGAACGTCCACTGCGCGCCGACCTGGCGCTCATTCGCGCCCATCGTTGCGACACACTTGGCAACCTGACCTACCAACTTAGCGCCCGCAACTTTAACCCCCTGATTGCCCTTGCGGCTGATATCACGCTGGTGGAGCCAGATGAACTGGTCGAAACCGGCGAACTGCAACCTGACCATATTGTCACCCCTGGTGCCGTTATCGACCACATCATCGTTTCACAGGAGAGCAAATAATGGATGCGAAACAACGTATTGCGCGCCGTGTGGCGCAAGAGCTTCGTGATGGTGACATCGTTAACTTAGGGATCGGTTTACCCACAATGGTCGCCAATTATTTACCGGAGGATATTCATATCACTCTGCAATCGGAAAATGGCTTCCTCGGTTTAGGCCCAGTCACTACAGCGCATCCAGATCTGGTGAACGCTGGCGGGCAACCATGCGGCATTTTACCCGGCGCAGCGATGTTCGACAGCGCAATGTCGTTTGCGCTGATTCGTGGTGGTCATATTGATGCCTGCGTACTCGGTGGTTTGCAGGTAGACGAAGAAGCCAACCTCGCGAACTGGGTAGTGCCTGGAAAAATGGTGCCCGGTATGGGTGGCGCGATGGATCTGGTGACCGGGTCGCGCAAAGTGATCATCGCCATGGAACATTGCGCCAAAGATGGTTCAGCAAAAATTTTGCGCCGCTGCACCATGCCGCTCACTGCGCAACACGCGGTGCATATGCTGGTCACTGAACTGGCAGTCTTTCGTTTCATTGACGGCAAAATGTGGCTCACCGAAATTGCCGACGGGTGTGATTTAGCCACCGTGCGTGCCAAAACCGAAGCTCAGTTTGAAGTCGCCGCCGATCTGAATACGCAGCGGGGTGATTTATGATTGGTCGCATCTCGCGTTTTATGACGCGTTTTGTCAGCCGGTGGCTTCCCGATCCACTGATCTTTGCCATGTTGCTGACATTGCTAACGTTCGTGATCGCGCTTTGGTTAACACCACAAACGCCGATCAGCATGGTGAA
Organism: Escherichia sp. HH41S; assembly: GCF_009820115.1. Classification (NCBI taxonomy): domain Bacteria; kingdom Pseudomonadati; phylum Pseudomonadota; class Gammaproteobacteria; order Enterobacterales; family Enterobacteriaceae; genus Escherichia; species Escherichia sp. HH41S. Next base: position 186,053 of record NZ_VNXE01000095.1, on the reverse strand, counting down.
AATGTGGGGGGACGGTTTCTGGAACTTGCTGGCGTTCGGTATGCAGATGGCGCTTATCATCGTTACCGGTCATGCCCTTGCCAGCTCTGCTCCGGTGAAAAGCTTGCTGCGTACTGCCGCTTCCGCCGCAAAGACGCCCGTACAGGGCGTCATGCTGGTCACTTTCTTCGGTTCAGTCGCTTGTGTCATCAACTGGGGATTTGGTCTGGTTGTCGGAGCAATGTTCGCCCGTGAAGTCGCCCGGCGAGTACCCGGTTCTGATTATCCGTTGCTCATTGCCTGCGCCTACATTGGTTTTCTTACCTGGGGTGGCGGTTTCTCTGGTTCAATGCCTCTGTTGGCTGCCACACCGGGCAATCCGGTTGAGCATATCGCCGGGCTTATCCCGGTGGGCGATACTCTGTTCAGTGGTTTTAACATTTTCATCACTGTGGCATTGATTGTGGTGATGCCATTTATTACCCGCATGATGATGCCAAAACCGTCTGACGTGGTGAGTATCGATCCGAAACTACTCATGGAAGAGGCTGATTTTCAGAAGCAGCTACCGAAAGATGCCCCACCATCCGAGCGACTGGAGGAAAGTCGCATCCTGACGTTGATCATCGGCGCACTCGGTATCGCTTACCTGGCGATGTACTTCAGCGAACATGGCTTCAACATCACCATCAATACCGTCAACCTGATGTTTATGATTGCGGGTCTGCTGCTACATAAAACGCCAATGGCTTATATGCGTGCTATCAGCGCGGCTGCGCGCAGTACCGCCGGTATTCTGGTGCAATTCCCCTTCTACGCCGGGATCCAACTGATGATGGAGCACTCCGGTCTGGGTGGGTTCATTACTGAATTCTTCATCAATGTTGCGAACAAAGACACCTTCCCGGTAATGACCTTCTTTAGTTCTGCACTGATTAACTTCGCCGTTCCGTCTGGCGGCGGTCACTGGGTTATTCAGGGACCTTTCGTGATACCTGCAGCCCAGGCGCTGGGAGCCGATCTCGGTAAATCGGTAATGGCGATCGCCTACGGCGAGCAATGGATGAACATGGCACAACCGTTCTGGGCGCTGCCAGCACTGGCAATCGCCGGACTCGGTGTCCGCGACATCATGGGCTATTGCATCACTGCTCTGCTTTTCTCCGGCGTCATTTTCGTCATTGGTTTAACGCTGTTCTGACGGCAACTTTACAGACAGAAGGAATATAAAATGAAAAATTGTGTCATCGTCAGTGCGGTACGTACTGCCATCGGTAGTTTTAATGGTTCACTCGCCTCCACCAGCGCCATCGATCTGGGAGCAACAGTAATTCAGGCCGCTATTGAACGCGCAAAAATCGATTCACAACATATCGATGAAGTGATTATGGGTAACGTGTTGCAAGCCGGGCTGGGGCAAAATCCGGCGCGTCAGGCACTGTTAAAAAGCGGACTGGCCGAAACGGTGTGCGGATTCACGGTCAATAAGGTGTGTGGTTCGGGTCTGAAAAGCGTGGCGCTTGCCGCCCAGGCAATTCAGGCAGGTCAGGCGCAGAGCATTGTGGCGGGGGGTATGGAAAATATGAGTTTAGCGCCCTACTTACTCGATGCAAAAGCACGCTCTGGTTATCGTCTGGGAGACGGACAGGTTTATGACGTAATCCTGCGCGATGGTCTGATGTGCGCCACCCATGGTTATCATATGGGAATTACCGCCGAAAACGTGGCTAAGGAGTACGGGATTACCCGCGAAATGCAGGATGAACTGGCGCTACATTCACAGCGTAAAGCGGTTGCCGCAATTGAGTCCGGTGCTTTTACAGCCGAAATCGTCCCGGTAAATGTTGTCACCCGGAAGAAAACCCTCGTCTTCAGTCAAGACGAATTCCCGAAACCAGATTCTACTACAGAAGCTCTGGCTGCATTGCGTCCGGCCTTCGATAAAGCAGGTACTGTCACCGCCGGGAACGCGTCAGGTATTAACGACGGTGCTGCCGCTCTGGTGATTATGGAAGAATCCGCGGCGCTGGCAGCAGGCCTGAATCCCCTGGCACGTATTAAAAGTTATGCCAGCGGCGGCGTGCACCCCGCATTGATGGGTATGGGACCAGTGCCTGCCACGCAAAAAGCGTTACAACTGGCGGGGCTGCAGCTGGCAGACATTGATCTTATCGAAGCCAATGAAGCATTTGCCGCGCAGTTCCTTGCTGTAGGGAAAACGCTGGGCTTTGCCCCTGAGAAAGTGAATGTCAACGGTGGGGCCATCGCGCTGGGGCATCCTATCGGCGCCAGCGGTGCGCGTATTCTGGTCACACTATTACATGCAATGCAGGCACGCGATAAAACGCTGGGTCTGGCAACGTTGTGCATTGGCGGCGGTCAAGGAATTGCGATGGTGATTGAACGATTGAATTAACATGTAAAAACGCCCGATAGCGAAAGTCATCGGGCGTTTTCTTGAACATTGGCAGTAAAGGTAACCTCATTAATCACCAGTCAAAACTTTTCACCAGCGTCAGCTCGCCAGCATTACGCATCGGTACAATAAATGTTTCCTGTTTCTCATTAACCGATCCTTCATCGGTGATCAATGTCAGTTGGGCGGTCGTCAATTCCGTTTCGCTGCGTCCGCCATAGTAGTTGATATATACCTGATAGCGCCCGTGAACTGGTGCTGGCATGGCGAAAATCTCCGGTCCGTACCCCGTCGTGACATCCATATCCAGTGCACCACTGTTTTTCAGCACCGTGTTACCGTACCAGGCGTGTTCACCATCCGGCGTGACAACATGAAGATCGAGGTCGGTATTGTCCGTATCCCACGAGAGAACCAGCCGTAAACGCGCGCGAATCACTCCAGCCCCCGGCGTTGAGTAAAACTGCATTTTTTGTCGACTTCGCCCATCTGGGCTGATGACCTGCACGCTGTTGCTGCCTTCAGTGAAAATATAAGGGCGTGCAAATGAACCATCGGATTCAATTCTCTGCGGCATACTGGCACCGTTGACCACCAACCGGCCCTGCTGAACTTTACCCGCCGCCGCATAATTCTTTATTTTGCCGCGGATCTGCGCTGAGATATTTTGATCATCTGCCATGTTGACGGACGACGCGGGGTAATTGATCGATTGTGAAAAGCTGGCATCTTCACCATCCGCAGGATGCCAGCCAGAGAGCGGTGCATCAATCTCGACTTCCTGTACACCTTCACTGTGAGCGACAGGCGAAAGCGCCACCAGTAACAACGGAAAAAAAATCTTTCGCATAGCATTAGTCCATTAATAATTGTCGGGTCAGCGTTTCGATATAGTTCTCATCAAGCCCGGTGGGATAACCATCAAAGGCCAGGTGCAGATACTCATGGGTTAAATCAAGCCGATCCTGAAGCGTAAAGAAGTTACGAATAAACAGCCGTTTCTGCTGCCGATCGGTATAGGGGAAACCTGAGACTAAACGGCAGACCGCAAACACGTCTGGTTCGTTGTACCCCGTCTCGCCTTGTAACATACCCCGCCACTGCGGCATTTTTTTCGCCAGCCAGGCCTTCGCTTTGGGTAATAACTGGCAGGTTGAGCGTGGCGCTCCCCAGCGGCTAAGGCTGTTGTCGGGATAAGCAAACGCGAGTATCTGGTCGTAACGCTCTCCCTGCCCCGCCTGGGCGGTGGCTTGCCGCCAGGAAAGCGTCCCTTCGGTAGCGCGACTGCCGTGATAATGGACCGGGTCGCCCGCATAGATGAGATCCTGCGTCCAGGCGGTCATCATTCGCGCCCCCGTGGTAGCTGGCGAAGCAGAAACACGCTGCGTGGCACTGCTGTCGGGGATGGTCAGGCAATCGCCTTCCCGATTGGCGTTTTGCTGTAAGAAAGTGCGAATCGCCACGGTCATAGCTTTCGCTGCCTCAGGGGGCGTACTTTTCGCCTCGCGGTCCAGTACTCTGGCAACGTACTCTTCACGATCAAGATGCGACTGCAATTTCAGTTTGCCCTTTTCTGTCAGTAAGGTCGTCTCACCGTGGCTGACAAACGTAATGTGGTTACCATTGGCAAACGTCACACGATAGCGCCCATTAAGTACGCCGGGTTTTACTGCTGTCGTACTCTTTTCCGCCGTGATTTTCTTCAGCGGATAACGGGCAAACAGCTCCACCTCTACACATTGCCCACTGGCAACTTGCGTCGGCACTGGCAATACCCGATTAAGCACCGTCGCATAACGGGTCAGTACCGTTTTGCTGGTGCCACTGCCAGTAACCCACAGCGGTGTACCATCGGTTAACCAGCCGGCAAAACCACCCTGCCGGATTTCCTGCTCATCATCGGCAAACCAGCTCCAGGTTTTCACCCTTACCCGACTACCGAGCATGGATGCGACACCGATTTTCGCCTCGTCCAGCACCACATCCAGTAAGATTTCCTGAGCTTTGTTTTGCGCGGGTAACGTCGCTAATGAATCAAGCAGCGATTTAACCGTTACCGAGGTTTCTGGCTTCAGCGTCGGAAGAGACGCTAACCACGCAGGTGCCTGACGCTGTTGCCAGTATTGCCCCCACACATCTGCGCCAATATGCAACCGCTGCGGTGCAAAATAGAGCCCACAGGAGCGTACCAGCGCGGTATCGCGCGTTATGCTCTCCCCAGCCTGACAACAATAAACCTCTTCCGGGGAGTTTCCGCGACACTGGTAGGGCTGCTCCGGTTGATGGGTATCCTCCAGCCAGGCGTAAACATACAGTTTCCACAAACTCCCTAACGGCGTGGTGAGTGTGTCAGGTAATGCCGAGACTTTGGTCACGCCTGATGACGACAGCTGATACAGTTGATCGTGCTGCGCGCCCCGCAGCGCCAGTTGTAACGGCGTCTCCTCCGCAAGCGTTGGCAGAGTAACCAACGCTAATAGCCAGACGATTCTGCGCCAGTTCACTTATTTCACCTGCATCCCGGTCCATTCGCTCCCTGCCGCAACACTTTGCTGTGCAGGTGCATAGGAACGCACATAACGAGCAGGAGGCAGAACGAATTGCCCTTTTTGCGAGAAGCGCAGCAAATGGCGGAAAGTGACCGTTCCCGTCAGTTCTTTCACCGGCACCATATAGGCCAGTTCGCCCATTTCATTTCGCGCTTTTTCCAGCAACTGCCCCTGCTGTTTTCCAGCGTTCGGTTTATTGACCGAAATGCCCCAGGTTGTACGCTCAACATCGGCTCCCGGCGGGAGCGGTACTTCCACCTGACCGTAGCGCAGAGCAGCATCTTGCTCGCTGGTAAGTGTGATTTCATCGAGATACAGCGCATCGCTGTCAATCTCATTGCTGGTGACAGGCTGTAAGGTAAAGTTCATATCCTCTTCACCCGGGATAAGCCGATACAACTGTCGTTCAACGGTCACCGGAATGTTACTTTGTTGAGCCGTTTTTGCCGGTTCACGCCAGCGAACCTGCACGTTTTGCGGCGGTAATTCGTCACCAAAAGAGAGAATGTCCGGCACGCCCTGACCAACCCAACGCCAGTATTCACCCCCGCCGGTTAACTTATGTTTGGCCCATGCGCCCGCAGGAGCAGGTAACGTAACCGGAGGCATCGTCGCCATATATTTTGCCAGCCAGTTCATTGCCAGCGCGCGCTCAATAGTGGATTGTTCAGCGGTTAAACCACTTAAAATAGCGGCAGCCTGGGTGGCGTCGCCTCCGCTATTGAGCAGCACAACCGTGTGCGCCAGCGGCTGGTTACTGTTTGCCGCTTTATCCCACGCATATTGCTGAACCTGTGGCATCACAGTGGACTTCAACTGCGCTTTTTTCAGCAACGTCATGGTTAAGACGTTTGCCACCGCATCTGCCAGTGGAGATTCAGGTATATCGAGGATCAGACTGTCATTGATATCGCTGGTGTCTGCCTCAGAGAAATCTTTAGTTTTAGTTCCGCGCCGGGCGATAGCTTCATCCAACCCTTTCAACAACGTTTTGCACGGCAGATTCATCTCCTGCGCCCACGCCAGCACCAGCGCCCGATGCAATAACGGCATGTTATCCGCCTGCTCCGCGTAGCTGTCGAGCATATGCTGCCAGTATTCCGGTTGTTGCGTTACGCCGAGCGCCTGGCTGGCCTGCCAGTCGGCGTACCATGCCCATGCCGTGAGGAATGCGTCGCCATTGCCATCTTCACCCCACCAGGTAAAGCGCGCTCCTGGCCCCGCCAGTTGCATCAGCCGCAGACGGTTATCCTGAATCATCTGACGAATGTCGTTAGCGGCGGCACTTTGATGATCGGCAAGTGAACGCCAGGCGAGACTGAGCGGGATCAGACGGCTACCGGTGTTGATCACGCCACCCCACGGTTCATCGACTAACGCATCAAGATTGTTACGGAAAATCTCCTGCGGCGTTTCGCTACTTTGTAGCCGGATATTGCTCGCCTGCTCGGGCAACATCAGCGCGTTATCGCCACCGCCGAGCATGACATTTTTCTGCTGTTCAATGGGCCAGCTGTTATCCACAAAAGACAGTTTTGTGCTAATACTGTCCTGCACTTGCCCATTTTGTTGCAGTTCTGCACTTAACAAGCCAGATTGCTGAATATTCTGCGTCAGCGAAATATAATTCGCCCCTTTATGCAACGTCAGCGTCTGACGCACCTCCGCGCCTGAAAATTTAGTCACCAGTGCCACCGGTTCGTTATCCTGCTGACTGAAGATAAACAGTCCTGCCGCCGGTTTGTCACCCATGCGATATACCGTTGGCATACTCCACTTCATGTAGAGATTTTTTTCCGAACGCAAATAAGCACGCCCCTGCCCGACCAGCCCGTCGCCGTTCATCCCACGCGCGGTGATGCGCCAGCGGGTTAATGAATCAGGCATCAGGAACGTGAAATACGCTTTGCCTTGTTTATCGGTTGTGAGTGACGGCATCCAGGCAGCGGTATCCACCTCTTCACGCCGTGGACGTTCCAGCATTTTCACTCGCCGCTCGCTGCGGTTAGTCGCGCCAGGCGCAACAGGTTCGCTGGAGAGCGCCTGGTCGTAGCTGATAAATGACAGGCTGGAGCTGGTACGCACATTGTTACGCCCCAGCGGATAGAAAAATTTGCCGATATTTGGCGCGATTTCCGGTTGCAGTGCGTAGATCATTTCATCGACCACACCAACCGTTAGCTGAGCAGAAACAGGTTTACCTTTCAGCGACGAGGTTAATTCGACATTGACCAGTTCACCAGGCTGGTAATGGGTTTTGTCCGTTTTCACCCGGATATCCAGCTGGGGAACGGCAACTTTGATCCCGGCGTTCTGAAAACTGTACTGACCGTTACGGGTATACAGCACCGAAAAAGTGATGTTAGGCGCAAAGGAATTGCTCACCGGTACGCGGGCTTCATACTGGGTATCGTTTAAACGTTGTAACGTCAGCCAGTTTGCCGGATGCGATAGCAGCGACTGCTGTTCAACGCGATCACGTTCCAGCGTCAATAACGCTTCATCAATTGGCTCCGGGAAGGTAATCAGCATCTTCGCGGTTTCGCCTGGCTGGTACAACGTTTTATCCACCACGATATCTACCGTACCAGTATGCGCCGTGCTGCCCTTACCGCTGACGGCATGGCTTAACCCGGCGAGAATTAAGCCGTCTTTATCGCGTAACGTCAGGTTGTAATTGCCTGGTTTATCGAAATTGACGGTAAAGGATTTGCCGCCAGAAGGTAGATCTCCGCTGTGGCTCGTGCGGTCTTCCAGACGCAACCACTCATACGTAACAGGAACCTGTTTTGAAGATTCCAGCGCAGCATAACGGAAAACAACCGATTCACCGCTATTGCTGTATTGTGCGGCGGTGCTCAAAGTGTAATGCGCCAGACCACGTTCAATGAGGATCTCTTTGGTGGTGGTGACACGATACGCCGCGCCGTCACTGGCGGAGACAGTTAACAAATAACGGCTTGGTTTATCGGCGGCGGGGAGATTTAACGCCACATGACCATTATCGTCGGAAACCGTTTCACTGCCTTCCAGCGACACCGGGAAACGTCCGGCATAACGCAAATCGTTACCGACCATTGATAATTGCTGAGCGCGCAAACTTAACTGCACGCGGGCATCTTTTACCGGCTCGCCATCCGGGTAAAGCAGTTGCAGTTTGCCGCTAACCGCTTCGCCTGTTTTGAACTCTTTTTTGTCGAGAGCTAAACCAATCTCAAAATGTGGCTTGATATAGTTGGCTACGCGAAAACTACTGCTATAGACCTGATTGCGGTAAGCAAGACGTAATTCATAACCTCCGGCAACGGCATTTTCTGGCAGGCGGAAACTCCCCTGCCCGCCATTACGCGCATCCAGCGTGACATTGACGGTTTGCAACAGGCTGCCATTAGCATCCAGCACTGAAAGTTTCGCCGGTGCGCTGACGATAGGGGATGAATGCAACGGATCGTGGAACTCGCGGCCCATCACTTTAACATCGACACGATCGCCTGCGCGATATAGCGGGCGATCAGTAAAGATATACAAGCAGGTATTGTAGATTTCACTTTCGTAGAAAAAATTCTCGGAGACAAAAACGCCGCCTTCTGCATCTTTACCCAGAATGTATGAACGTTCCGGCGATATATGTTGTAACTGCAAGGTACCGCTGTCATCGGTCACACCACGAGTCATCACGCCAAGACCGTCAGTCCACAGGATCTCTGAGCCTGGCTTCGCTTCACCCTGTTTTTTGCCAGCAGTCCACACCAGAAGTTCGTTGCCTGACACTTTGCTAAGCGCCACGGTATCGGAAACAAACACCACCGTCGTTGCCCGATACCCACCGACCATCGCTTCGACGAGATACAGTCCCGGCTCTTGTTTGCCGAGAGGAATATAGATGTTGCCCGGCTGCGGCGAGATGAAATTGCTGGATGCGCCTTCCAGTTTTACCCCTTGCTGCGGCTCGACCGGTTTTGCCTGCCATAGTGGATAGCGGAACTGTTCCACCAGTGGATATTTTTTCAGCGGTGAAAACTGGCTGTTCTGTACATAACGGGAAGGTTTAACAATGGCATTACCGAGCTGTAATTCGGGTAACGCCTGAGTCACATTCTGCCGTGACTGAGAAGAGAAAGTACGCTGCATTACACGGCGAGATTTGCCATACCAGTTATCCCACAGCCAGGTTAGCGTATTGTTCAGCCCGTCGCCCAGATATTGCGGTTGCACCACAATGCGATGCAGGTTTTTCTGCTGGCGCAAAAATGCCATCGGGTCAGGAATACGATACAGGCGAACGTCCACGCCGCCGTACTCTTCCATCTGGTAACGCCGATAATCACGCCCCGGCGCTTCCAGTCGCACTTTCGCCTCTTCACTGCTGCTAAAACTGCTGTCAGCGAGCAAAAAGAATGTTCCCCCGGCGGGCGGCGCATAGTTACTGGAAGGAAGCGAATCATCAGCGTTAGCAAGCCCTGTTCCCACAAGAGACAGGCACAAGCACGCTGCTATCGCGCCAGAAAATTTAAACGATAAATGCCAATGAAATTGGGATTGGAATCGTTGGGTATCCATCGGGTGTCCTTCCATGTCATAAGTTGTTGCAGACTGACTGCGCGCATTCCGTTGTCAGTTTTCGTGGGGCTTCCGGTGTGGTAGATGACGTAACGCCCCATCCAGACCATTAAGTGCTGGGCATCGCCCTGATCGAAAAAAATCATATCGCCAGGCAACGCCTGGTTTATGTCCTGGCCAATAAATTGGCTGTTGTACTGAATCAAATTAATCGCGGTCACATAGGGGCCGGTTTTTCCGTTCCCCTGATTCCAGTTTTGCGCCAGTTGACGCTGTTCAGGTGTTAGCGTCATTTCAGGCGGCAAATACTGACTTGCTATACCGTTACTTTTTAGCCATTTGCTGTCGTGAACTTTCAGCGCCTCGTTCGCCGAAAATCGCACCAGGCCCGCACAATCCTGCTGATACCAGCGCGGACTTGGCCCCTGGCGAAGCTGTTCCTGTGCAATACGCACAAACCAGGCGCGAAACAGCTCCGATTGTTCGACATTCAGCATTTCGCTATGAGCAACAACACAACACAGCCAGCAAATCAGCGCCAGCAGCCCGAGCCTCATAGTGGCTGCCAGGTAATGGGTAGCCACTGCCAGGCGGCACCGGGTTCCATCTGGGCCAGCTTCATGACATAACGCGGTTGTTGAGATAAAGCGTCCAGCTTCGGCATTAATAAAGTTTGTGCGGCGTTATAAAAAACCGGTTCGAGATTCTTCGGCAGACTGGTCAGCGTTTCGTTACGCAGCAGTTTCGCCACGCCTTGTGGATTGATATAGACCGGAACAATGCCTTCAGTGGGTATCACATCCACCATTGCCGGGCGGGTTTTATTCAGTGTTTGCAACGCGTTATTGACCAGCGTGTCATCGAGGGAGAAAAGCATCGTCTTGTTTTGCATCGCCAGCGACACGCGGAAAAAATAATCCGCCATTAATTGATCTGGTTGCGCCGCCTGTGCTTTCGGATACTGACCGTATCGGGAACTCACTTCGCGACGCCAGATTTGCGCTTCGCCCTGCTGCGTCTGGGTTACTGGCAATATACCTTCTGCGGCTTTGCTTTCGTGCGCACCAATATTTTGCGTAAACAGTTTTCCTGGCAATTGCACTTGTTCGGCAGAGCCATCAAACTGACCGACAAACAGCGGAGTTTGCAATTTTGAATCTTCATACCAGCACAGCCCCGCAGCACCGTCTAACGCCCCGTTGAGCTTGTCGTTTTCCTGGCTGATGTGGGAAAGCATCTCTTCAGCAATACCATGTGAATAAGGCACCGCCACACAGAAGCTGGCCCCTGCAGGCATACTGTTCCATACAGGCGTAAAATCGAAACTGGCATCTACGCTTGCGGATTCATCATTTAACGCCAGAAAACTGTGCCAGCCGTCGTTGCTCATTTCGAAGCGCACACCAGCAAAAGAAGGCATTAATCGCTGGTAGCCAAAACCCAGCAAATTTGCACTGACCACGATGCGCTGGCGTACTGGCGTTTTTTCGGCAGTACGCTCTTCCAGGCCAAAGCTGGCTTGCCAGCGTTTTTTACCGCTCAACAAATCACTTGCGATCGCCGTGGCTTCGGTATCCTGCTGATCATCTTTAAACAGCATGTCCGTGCTGGAAAACACCAGCATCTTGTCCTGATAAGTTGCGAACATCAGGGCGTTATTGCCGTTATAGCGCAACTGATAAACCGGGATGGTTTCACTATTTAGCTTAATACTACTGATTTCCGTTTTACTTAACTGGCTGTCGCTGGTAGCGGCAAACAGCAATGGCTCCAGCAGCTTGCTTAAACCACTTCGCTGGATCAGCACCATATAATGAGAAAGATGGCCTTGTTTATCGTGCCATAGCGCCGCCTGCGCGGGCTGATCTAAGAGTGACGAAAAGAGCTTATCTTTTAGTGTAAGATCGTGTTCGTAGACAATGCGGCGAATGCTGCCTTCAATGCCCAGACGGTCGGCATGGTTCTGATAATAAAAAACGAAATCTTCGCTTAGAACATCGTGAAGAAAAGGAATAGTGAGAAGATCTTTGGGAAGCTGGCTTAGAGAGTCGCTGTCGAGAAAGAGATCCGGCTCATTGAGATCGATTTGCAGATTGTTGTGTACCACCAGCGGCGACAACGTTTTTTCTGGCCCACTACCAGCATATTGCAATGCCCAGACACCAGCGGAAAGCAGTACTATTGCGCCAAAACCCACAAGACCATAGAACCGCCAGCCTTTCGCCTTTTTTTCACTACCCATTGCCACATTCCTTGTGTAAAGCCAGCCATTTTTTATGGGTACAGCAAAACTTTACCGCGCCCTAATACGACAAAAGCCCAGACTTTGCAGCCTGGACTTCAATTCAAAAAAGGGAGATAACTCCCTTTTGGCATGAGGCGATGAAATTATTCTTCTTCTGGCTCGTCGTCAACGTCCACTTCCGGAGCGATTTCATCGTCCCCTTCCGCAGCACTGCCGTCGATGGTATCCAGATCTTCCTCGTCAACCGGTTCAGCAACACGTTGCAGACCCACCACGTTTTCATCTTCCGCAGTACGGATAAGGATCACGCCCTGGGTGTTACGGCCCACGATGCTGATTTCAGAAACGCGAGTACGTACCAGCGTACCGGCATCGGTGATCATCATGATCTGGTCGCAGTCATCTACCTGCACCGCGCCAACCACTAAACCGTTACGTTCGGTAACCTTGATGGAGATAACCCCTTTCGTCGCACGCGACTTAGTCGGGTATTCCGCTACCGCAGTACGTTTACCGTAACCGTTTTGCGTTGCGGTGAGGATTGCACCATCGCCACGAGGCACGATCAGAGAGACGACTTTATCGCCTTCACCTAAGCGAATACCGCGAACACCGGTGGTGTTGCAGCCCATCGCACGGACAGAAGACTCTTTAAAGCGCACCACTTTACCTTCGGCGGAGAACAGCATTACTTCGTCTTCGCCGCTGGTCAGGTCAACGCCGATCAGCTCATCGCCGTCAACCAGTTTGATCGCCACTTTACCGGCGGTACGCAGACGGTTGAATTCGGTGAGGACAGTTTTCTTCACGGTACCGTTAGCGGTCGCCATGAAGACTTTCACGCCTTCTTCAAACTCGGTCACCGGCAAGATCGCAGTGATACGTTCGTCCTGCTCCAGCGGCAGCAGGTTGACGATCGGACGACCGCGCGCGCCACGAGTGGCTTCCGGCAACTGGTAAACTTTCATCGAATAGACGCGACCACGGCTGGAGAAGCACAGAATATGGTCGTGGGTGTTCGCCACCAGCAGTCGGTCGATAAAGTCTTCTTCTTTAATACGTGCGGCAGATTTACCTTTCCCGCCACGACGCTGCGCTTCGTATTCAGAAAGCGGCTGGTACTTAACGTAGCCCTGGTGAGAGAGCGTCACTACCACATCTTCCTGAGTAATCAAATCTTCCAGGTTGATGTCTGCGCTGTTGGCGGTGATTTCAGTACGACGTTTGTCACCGAACTGTTCACGAACCAGCTCCAGCTCTTCACGGATCACTTCCATCAGACGATCGGCGCTACCAAGAATACGCAACAGTTCCGCGATCTGATCCAGCAGCTCTTTGTATTCGTCGAGTAGTTTTTCGTGCTCAAGGCCGGTCAGTTTCTGCAGACGCAGATCCAGAATCGCCTGAGCTTGCTGTTCGGTCAGGTAGTACAGACCGTCACGCACGCCGAACTCTGGCTCCAGCCATTCCGGACGCGCAGCATCATCGCCCGCACGTTCCAGCATCGCGGCAACGTTGCCCAACTGCCACGGATTAGCAACCAGCGCCGTTTTCGCTTCTGTAGGCGTCGGCGCATGACGGATCAGTTCGATAATCGGATCGATGTTTGCCAGCGCCACGGCTAATGCTTCAAGGATATGAGCACGATCGCGAGCTTTACGCAGCTCGAAAATAGTACGACGGGTCACCACTTCACGGCGGTGACGAACAAACGCAGCGATGATGTCTTTCAGATTCATGATCTTCGGCTGACCATGGTGCAATGCCACCATGTTGATACCGAAAGAAACCTGCAACTGGGTCTGGGAGTAGAGGTTGTTGAGCACCACTTCACCGACCGCATCGCGTTTGACTTCAATCACGATGCGCATACCGTCTTTGTCAGACTCGTCACGCAGCGCGCTGATGCCTTCCACGCGTTTTTCTTTTACCAGTTCCGCAATTTTTTCGATCAGGCGCGCTTTGTTCACCTGATACGGAATTTCGTGGACGATAATGGTTTCACGTCCGGTTTTGGCGTCAACTTCCACTTCAGCACGGGCGCGGATATATACCTTGCCGCGACCGGTACGGTAAGCTTCTTCGATACCGCGACGACCGTTGATGATTGCCGCCGTCGGGAAGTCCGGCCCCGGGATGTGTTCCATCAGCCCTTCAATGCTGATGTCTTCATCATCGATATACGCCAGACAACCGTTGATGACTTCCGTCAGGTTGTGTGGCGGGATGTTGGTTGCCATACCTACGGCGATACCGGAAGAACCGTTCACCAGCAGGTTAGGAATTTTGGTCGGCATGACGTCCGGAATTTTTTCCGTGCCGTCATAGTTATCAACGAAATCGACCGTCTCTTTTTCGAGATCGGCCATCAGTTCATGGGCAATTTTCGCCAGACGGATTTCCGTATAACGCATTGCCGCCGCAGAGTCGCCGTCGATGGAACCGAAGTTACCCTGACCGTCTACCAGCATGTAACGCAGCGAGAATGGCTGCGCCATACGGACGATCGTGTCATAAACCGCCGAGTCACCATGGGGATGGTATTTACCGATTACGTCACCAACGACACGGGCAGATTTTTTATAGGCTTTGTTCCAGTCATTGCCTAGTACGTTCATGGCGTAAAGTACGCGACGGTGTACCGGCTTCAGGCCATCTCGGACATCCGGCAGCGCACGGCCAACAATGACCGACATCGCATAATCCAGATAGGAGCTCTTCAGCTCTTCCTCAATGTTGACCGGTGTAATTTCTCTCGCAAGGTCGCTCATCTAACCGCTATCCCTCTACTGTATCCCGGATTCAAAGGTCGCAAATTATAACACAGCCGCGCAGATTGAGGTAAACCTATACGCTTTATTCACATCCAATGCCTGATATACTCGTTTGTCTTGCCAATTACGGAGTAGAAGTGCCAATGAATGCCGAAAAATCGCCGGTAACCCCTAACGTAGACCACGAAGAGATCGCTAAATTTGAAGCCGTCGCCTCCCGCTGGTGGGATCTTGAAGGTGAGTTCAAACCGCTGCACCGCATTAACCCGCTGCGTCTGGGCTATATTGCCGAGCGTGCTGGCGGTTTATTTGGCAAAAAGGTACTCGATGTCGGTTGTGGCGGCGGCATTCTGGCCGAGAGTATGGCGCGCGAAGGCGCGACAGTGACCGGTCTGGATATGGGCTTTGAGCCATTGCAGGTGGCAAAGCTGCACGCGCTGGAAAGTGGCATTCAGGTGGATTACGTGCAGGAAACCGTGGAAGAGCACGCGGCAAAACATGCCGGGCATTATGATGTGGTGACCTGCATGGAGATGCTGGAGCACGTCCCCGATCCGCAGTCAGTGGTCAGAGCCTGTGCGCAACTGGTGAAACCGGGCGGCGATGTTTTTTTCTCGACGCTTAACCGCAACGGCAAGTCGTGGCTGATGGCGGTGGTTGGTGCTGAATATATTTTGCGCATGGTGCCTAAAGGTACGCATGATGTGAAGAAGTTTATTAAACCGGCAGAATTGCTGGGCTGGGTGGATCAGACCAGTCTAAAAGAACGGCATATGATCGGACTGCATTACAACCCGATCACTAATACTTTTAAGCTCGGCCCCGGCGTCGATGTGAACTATATGCTGCACACGCAGAATAAGTGAGGTTGTTGTTTGGATTCATCCGGCAACCGTGCCAATGCCTGATGCGACGCTTGCCGCGTCTTATCAGGCCTACAAATGCTCCCGTAGGCCAGATAAGGCGTTTACGCCGCATCCGGCAATAGTGCCGGTCAGACAGCGATTACCATTTCACCCTCATCGATAGAAACCCAGCCGTTTGGACAAAACCATCGTCTCCTTTCTGCCACACCACGCTGCCACGCAGGGAAACTCGCTGACTTATATTGCCTGTTATCCCCACTTTTATTTCACCCCGTTGCTTCACCGCATCGTCACTGATAGCGCTGCCATCTTCTTCAATCCCCGCCGAATGGGGATCGTGATAATAATTCAGATCCAGGGTTGGCGTGATATGCACAGCGGTACGCCATTCGCTGTGTATCCCCAACCGCGTCTGAAGATCATCGCCCTGCGATTGCGATACCCGCGCATGGTTAGCAGCGGTAAAATCATCCTGCTGCACACCCTGATAAATCACCTGCACCTGTGGTTCAATCACCACACCACGCCCCGGTAACCACTGATACCCCGCTTCCAGCGAGGCGATAATCCCCGATGAGTGGTAATGATCCACGCCATCTTCATGTTCGGAAACATCATTGTTAAACCACGCGTATTGCAGCCAGCTATCCAGCCAGGCCCCCTGTTTTTGGCTACGGTGCTGAAACCAGCTTGAGGTCAGCCCAACGGCATAACCGTAGTTCTGGTTATCAGCGCGAGTTCCGGTCATGTTTGATCGACTGTCACCCTGGTTATCGCTGTAGCCGCCCACGGCCCCTAGCATCCACTGGCCATCATCGCCCCAGTATCCGCTTAACAAGTTGCCGCTAAGCTGTACCGTAGAAGTGTCTTCATGCTGGGCCAACTGCCCTGCCGCCGTGTAATGATAATCTCCGCCGATAACACGTAAATTCAGCGTCTGACCATCGCCACCAGCGTGATCGCGTCGCTCCATCACAAATGCCTGATTTGCCGCACGTAGGTTATTGAGATAGCCACCAACTTTGGCGTTCAGCACCGGCTGGTAGGCAGGCGTAGGGGCTGGAGCCGGGTCGGGTGTTGGATCAGGATCCGGCGTGGGATCAGGATCTGGAGTCGGGTCCGGATCGGGCGGCGGCGTCGGAGTGACTTCTTGCGATCGCAGATACCAGTCGTTGTTATCTTCCACCAGCGTGTAGTCATACGCTCCCATATTAACGTAGCCGCTGCCCGCAAGACTAAACAGCGCATTGTTTTGAAATTGCGTGGGATCAGCAGTGAAATCAACCACTTTAATACCTGTAGAAGTCGGTTCACCAGTGCCGGTAATGGGGTTAACCACCACGGTCGTGTTACCCGAGGTATTGCCGTTCAACACCAGTTGGTCGCTTACCGAGTCATCGCCGTTTAATTCGCTGTCGAGAAACAACGTACCGCCGCCGGTGTAATCACCGTTTACCGTGAGCGTATCGCCAGCGACGCCATTTTGCAGACTGACTGTACCGGACATATTGGTTAGATCACCATTAACCGTCACATCGGAAAGATAGGTCAGGCTGTCAGTTTCCAGGTTAGTATTAAGCTCGCCTGTCAACGTCACGCCATCGGTGGCATTCACCAACGTACCGTCGCCGTTAAACAGCGAGGCATCCAGTGCGGCGGAAGTATCCTGACTCGTCAGGCGCAAAACGGTGCCATCACTGATGTCGATAGTGCCGCTGGAAGTCGCATCAATAGACTGGATATCCTGATCTGCGCCAGTCTCGAACGTTGCTCCGTCACCAATCCACAGCGACGAAGCATAAGGAAAAATATCCGCAACATCGCCTTTCAGGGTACCTTCTTCAACACGTACCGCAGACTGCGTAGTACCGCTGGCGGTCAGCTCCAGGGTGCCAGCACCCGTTTTAGTCAATGTGCTACCCTCATCCTGATGCTGCCCGCTGCTGTCAGCCATCAGTGCGCCCCACTGCGTGTCTACCCCCGCATCAACTGCCACTTCACCGTCGGCGCGCATTTCAATATCACGCCCATGCTCAACCGTTGTAGAGCGAGTATCGACATTAGCAGTAATCTCCATCACGCTTTCTTGTTGATTATCGGTAAAGATAACCTGGCGGTTATAGTGGGTATCTCCAAGCTGCGAGTTGTCACTCACCACCAGCGTACCGGAAGCAATTTGCGTTGTGCCGAGGTATTGATTGTCATTTGCCAGGCTGACCTGCCCATCACCCGCATCGACCACCACGTAGACGCCATCTTTCCCGTCGCCGCCGATATGCATATCGTTTCCGCCTGCAAGATCTACCACATCCTGACTGCCGATAACCGTTCCGCTGCTGCCGCTGACTTCAAGGCCATCGTTGTATGATGTGCCGCTCTGCCAGGTGGAGAAATCAGAGAGATCGAGCACACCGCCGTTTAACACGATCGACTGCGGCTCGTCCTGGAGAGCGGCGAGATCTGCCGCGTCGCCTTCTAGCGTAAGCACCGCGCCATCATCAACGACTATATCGCCAGTTAGCGCCATCGACTGCGCCCCTGCCAGCACGTAGCTGCCGTTTTGCGCAATGGTGAGCTGACCAGCACCTTCGATGGTGCCAGCAAAACTGCCTTGATTAACAGTAACATTGCCACCAGCATCGATATTTAAAGTGCCATTCTGAAAGCCCGTCAATGCGTGCACAAAGGTTTGTTGGGTGGAGCCAACATTTAGCTCTGCCTGATTCTGGTACTTATCAATGCTCCCTATCGTCAGACCGTAGCAGTCTTGCGGATCGTCCTGGCAATGATTATCTCCGACATTCATCAGGGAGTTGCTGCGACCCAGGGTAACTTCACCGTTTTCAATCTGCATCTCACCAGTAAAGTCATTGTTATCTGCATTAAGTACTAGATCGCCGGAACCTGTTTTGGTGATCAACCCGGTACCAGCAATAGAGTCAACAGCTCCATCATTCTCTGTATTGCCGATAACCAGCGTTTTTCCGTCGGCAATATCAAAGGTAACTTCACTTAAGCCGAGATACATAAAGCCGCCCGCCGCAGTGGAAGGACCATCCCCATAGCCTGCTGCGCTATTGTTCTCATCGATTAACACACCGCCGTTCTGGCTGTAGCTGTCATCAACAGAAATATCAATAAGATAGGGAGCCGTCACGCTATTGGTATAAATTGCCCCGCCATAACCTTCGGCAGTGTTATTTGTAAATGCGGTGTTATTTATTATTGTGAAACCTGACGGATGCGTGATATCGCTATTATTATCGGTGACATCGATTGCACCGCCATCGCCATCACTGTAACTTGTTGATGTATATGCCTGGTTATTATTAAAAACATCATCACTTAAATAGACATCATTATTGATGGTATAAATTGCGCCACCTTTGCCATCATTAGCGATGTTATTGCTAAACATGGCGTTAGTGACACGTAAATCGACGGCACCAGTATCATTAGTACCAGAAGAATAGATTGCGCCACCATAGCCGCCTGCGACGTTACCGGAAAAAATAACATCAGTAAGATTCAGCGTTGAGTTTTCTTTAGCAAATATTGCCCCGCCATTATTATATTCTCCTGAGACAGTATTATTGGCAAACAGAGTCATTCCAGTTTCATTTTCTGGCGATAGAGAAAACTCCGCTCCTTGTTGCAAAAATACGGCGCCACCGCTGGCATTATTGGCCATACCCGAAAAAATCACCCATTGCCCATCGGCGATGCTCCAGTCCTGCGTAATGCCTGAAAGGCTTTGCCTGCTGGCCTGACAACTCGCTTTGATATCATATCCCTGGCATGAATCCAAAACCTCCGCGACACTGTTAACAGAGAAAAGAGATGCAATCATTGACGGGAGTAAAGATAAATACTCCTTGCGTAGAAAGATAATCCGCATATTCATCTAACCATCATTTTCTATAAGACGGCGTATTTAATCGCATTATGCGCTATGGGGTATATTTCTTTTGTAAATTGTACAACCCGGCGCAATGACTATTTTGTTATTATTTGATGAATAATATCAGTGTGTCATAATTCAAATTAATAACCCTAAGGTAAATCGGTTATATTTAAACTGAATTAAAGTAATAAATAATATTCTTATAATATATGCAAAAGTAACAAATTGGCTTGGTATTTAACAATAACCGGATAGAAAACAACCATTTCCGACTCAACAATCGCTTACATTCGCTTATATATTGACCACAACTGATACATCAGATTATGTGATGATTCGTGCTTAGATCAATTTTGACAATCATTAGCGACAAGATTAATAAACCATCTATATCAATTTACCCATACTATTCTGCCGTTCAAGAAATCGCCGAACAGTTATTTTTAACAAATTTTTCTCTTCCCATTGACTTTCCCGGATACCTTGTCTGACCTAAGTTGCGCGGAAGCCACTTTTTCCTTCCTGAGTTATCCACAAAGTTATGCACTTGCAAGAGGGCCATTTTCACACTATCTTGCAGTGAATCCCAAACATACCCCCTATATATAGTGTTCTTAGCAGCTTCCCTCACTACAGGTAGTCTGCATGAAGCTATTGCGGAAAGAATTCCAAAAACAGGTACGACATACATGAATCAGAATCTGCTGGTGACAAAGCGCGACGGTAGCACAGAGCGCATCAATCTCGACAAAATCCATCGCGTTCTGGATTGGGCGGCAGAAGGACTGCATAACGTTTCGATTTCCCAGGTCGAGCTGCGCTCCCACATTCAGTTTTATGACGGTATCAAGACCTCTGACATCCACGAAACCATTATCAAGGCTGCCGCAGACCTGATCTCCCGTGATGCGCCGGATTATCAGTATCTCGCCGCGCGCCTGGCAATTTTCCACCTGCGTAAAAAAGCCTATGGCCAGTTTGAGCCGCCTGCGCTGTACGACCACGTGGTGAAAATGGTCGAGATGGGCAAATACGATAATCATCTGCTGGAAGACTACACGGAAGAAGAGTTCAAGCAGATGGACACGTTTATCGATCACGACCGTGATATGACCTTCTCTTATGCTGCCGTTAAGCAGCTGGAAGGCAAATATCTGGTACAGAACCGCGTGACCGGCGAAATCTATGAGAGCGCCCAGTTCCTCTATATTCTGGTTGCTGCGTGCCTGTTCTCGAACTACCCGCGTGAAACGCGCCTGCAATACGTGAAGCGTTTTTACGACGCGGTTTCCACATTTAAAATTTCGCTGCCGACGCCAATCATGTCCGGCGTGCGTACCCCGACTCGTCAGTTCAGCTCCTGCGTACTGATCGAGTGCGGCGACAGCCTGGATTCCATCAACGCCACCTCCAGCGCGATTGTTAAATACGTTTCCCAGCGTGCCGGGATCGGCATCAACGCCGGGCGTATTCGTGCGTTGGGTAGCCCGATTCGCGGTGGCGAAGCATTCCACACCGGCTGTATTCCGTTTTACAAACATTTCCAGACAGCGGTGAAATCCTGCTCTCAGGGCGGTGTGCGTGGCGGTGCAGCAACGCTGTTCTACCCGATGTGGCATCTGGAAGTGGAAAGCCTGCTGGTGTTGAAAAACAACCGTGGGGTTGAAGGCAACCGCGTGCGTCATATGGACTACGGGGTACAAATCAACAAACTGATGTATACCCGTCTGCTGAAAGGTGAAGATATCACCCTGTTCAGCCCGTCCGACGTACCGGGGCTGTACGACGCGTTCTTCGCCGATCAGGAAGAGTTTGAACGCCTGTACACCAAATATGAGAAAGACGACAGCATCCGCAAGCAGCGTGTGAAAGCCGTTGAGCTGTTCTCGCTGATGATGCAGGAACGTGCGTCTACCGGTCGTATCTATATTCAGAACGTAGACCACTGCAACACCCACAGCCCGTTTGATCCGGCTATTGCGCCAGTGCGCCAGTCTAACCTGTGCCTGGAAATCGCCCTGCCGACCAAACCGCTGAATGATGTCAACGACGAGAACGGTGAAATCGCGCTGTGTACGTTGTCTGCTTTCAACCTGGGCGCAATTAATAGCCTGGATGAACTGGAAGAGCTGGCGATTCTGGCAGTACGCGCACTCGACGCGCTGCTGGATTATCAGGATTACCCGATCCCGGCCGCCAAACGTGGAGCGATGGGTCGTCGTACGCTGGGTATTGGTGTGATCAACTTCGCTTACTACCTGGCGAAGCACGGTAAACGCTACTCCGACGGCAGCGCCAACAACCTGACGCATAAAACCTTCGAAGCCATTCAGTATTACCTGCTGAAAGCGTCTAATGAGCTGGCGAAAGAGCAAGGCGCGTGCCCGTGGTTTAACGAAACCACTTACGCGAAAGGGATCCTGCCGATCGATACCTATAAGAAAGATCTGGATGCCATCGCTAATGAGCCGCTGCATTACGACTGGGAAGCACTGCGTGAGTCAATCAAAACGCACGGCCTGCGTAACTCTACGCTTTCTGCTCTGATGCCGTCAGAGACCTCTTCTCAGATCTCTAACGCCACTAACGGTATTGAACCGCCGCGCGGTTACGTCAGCATCAAAGCGTCGAAAGACGGTATTCTGCGCCAGGTGGTGCCGGACTACGAGCACCTGCACGACGCCTATGAGCTGCTGTGGGAAATGCCGGGTAACGATGGCTACCTGCAACTGGTGGGTATCATGCAGAAATTTATCGATCAGTCGATCTCTGCTAACACCAACTACGATCCGTCACGCTTCCCGTCAGGAAAAGTGCCGATGCAGCAACTGCTGAAAGACTTGCTCACCGCCTACAAATTCGGGGTCAAAACGCTGTATTATCAGAACACCCGTGACGGTGCTGAAGACGCACAAGACGATCTGGTGCCGTCAATCCAGGACGATGGCTGCGAAAGCGGCGCATGTAAGATCTGATATTGAGATGCCGGATGCGGCGTGAACGCCTTATCCGGCCTACGGCTCGGTTTTGTAGGCCTGATAAGACGCGCCAGCGTCGCATCAGGCACAGGATGCGGCGTAAAATGCCTTATCCGGCATTAAACCCCAACAGGACACATTCATGGCATATACCACCTTTTCACAGACGAAAAATGATCAGCTCAAAGAACCGATGTTCTTTGGTCAGCCGGTCAACGTGGCTCGCTACGATCAGCAAAAATATGACATCTTCGAAAAGCTGATCGAAAAGCAGCTCTCTTTCTTCTGGCGTCCGGAAGAAGTTGACGTTTCTCGTGACCGTATCGATTACCAGGCACTGCCTGAACACGAAAAACACATCTTTATCAGCAACCTGAAATATCAGACGTTGCTGGACTCCATTCAGGGTCGCAGCCCGAACGTGGCACTGCTGCCGCTGATCTCGATCCCGGAACTGGAAACCTGGGTCGAAACCTGGGCGTTCTCAGAAACGATTCATTCCCGCTCCTATACCCATATCATCCGTAATATCGTTAACGATCCGTCTGTTGTGTTTGACGATATCGTCACCAACGAGCAGATCCAGAAACGTGCGGAAGGGATCTCCAGCTATTACGATGAGCTGATCGAAATGACCAGCTACTGGCATCTGCTGGGCGAAGGTACCCACACCGTTAACGGTAAAACCGTAACCGTTAGCCTGCGCGAGCTGAAGAAAAAACTGTATCTCTGCCTGATGAGCGTTAACGCGCTGGAAGCGATCCGCTTCTACGTCAGCTTTGCTTGTTCCTTTGCCTTTGCAGAACGCGAACTGATGGAAGGTAACGCCAAGATTATTCGCCTGATTGCCCGCGATGAAGCCCTGCACCTGACCGGTACACAGCATATGCTGAATCTGCTGCGTAGCGGCGCGGATGATCCGGAGATGGCGGAAATTGCCGAAGAATGTAAGCAGGAGTGCTATGACCTGTTCGTCCAGGCGGCACAGCAAGAGAAAGACTGGGCGGATTATCTGTTCCGTGACGGTTCGATGATTGGTCTGAATAAAGACATTCTCTGCCAGTACGTTGAATACATCACCAATATCCGTATGCAGGCAGTCGGTTTGGATCTGCCGTTCCAGACACGCTCCAACCCGATCCCGTGGATCAACACCTGGCTGGTATCGGATAACGTACAGGTTGCTCCGCAGGAAGTGGAAGTCAGTTCTTATCTGGTCGGGCAGATTGACTCGGAAGTGGACACCGACGATTTGAGTAACTTCCAGCTCTGATGGCCCGCGTTACCCTGCGCATCACTGGCACACAGCTGCTGTGCCAGGATGAACACCCTTCCCTTCTGGCGGCGCTGGAATCCCACAATGTGGCGGTTGAGTATCAGTGCCGCGAAGGTTACTGCGGCTCCTGTCGCACACGCCTTGTTGCAGGCCAGGTGGACTGGATTGCCGAACCGTTGGCCTTTATTCAGCCGGGGGAAATTTTGCCCTGTTGTTGCCGGGCAAAAGGCGATATTGAAATCGAGATGTGATCGGGTACTTGTGCCAGATGCGACGCTTACGCGTCTTATCTGGCCTACGTGATTACATGGCGTAGTAATACGCTTTAACCTGCTCCCAGTCCGCTTTAGGGATCGGCTCCAGATATTTTTCCAGCTGGCGGAAATCATGATTAATCGCTTTATGCCGACGTAAGCGGCGACGACTTTTCTCCAGATCAAGAAAACCAGCTTCTACCATGCCTTCTGTTTTCACATAGATGTGGCGAACGTAACAACAGCCATGCTGACGATTAACGCTATGCATTTTCTTAAACGCCATCGCCACAGCTTTCAACATGGCTTGCCGAACATCGTCAGAATAAGGTGTTACTGCATGCTGGGCATACCAGTCAGCAATACTTATGAACCCCGCCATATCTTCCGTCACCAGCAACGCGCGCCATTCACCCTCAATTTTCACCGCTTCACCAAAAACGATTTTCGGCACAATGACACCAGCCCGTTCCAGTTCTTTAATTACCGCAACCTCACGGACAATCGTCGGTCGACCGAACGGATAACGTACGGAATGAAACAGATGATGCGTCATGCGCTTCACATACAGCTTTTTGCCATTGCGCTCGACGCATTGCACCCCGCTCATCCCATTACGGCGATAGTTAGGCTCTTCAACCCAGTCGCCCTCTGTTGCCCACCAGTGATTAAATTCGTCGTACTTTGCTGAAACTGCCATACCCTATCGCCTGTCATTTTTTATTAACGACAATGACTATAGGTGGTTACCTGCGAAAAATCTTAATGAAACGTGTCGTATTAATGAATTTCTTTTGCCACTACTAGCGCGACACCGCTTTTACCCTTCATTTGCAGCGCATAGACTCCACCAGCCACTACCACTAATAGTGCACCCAGCAGATAAATCATTCGGTAGCCAGTTTGTGCAACCATCATCCCCATCACACAGGCTCCCAGCGCCAGGCCTGCATCCATCGCATTGAAGAATAGGGAGTTTGCGACACCGATTCTATGCGGTTCCACTGAACTGATAATCTGCGTCTGAAAAACTGGCGTCACGGAACCATACCCGATACCAATCAACGCGCCAGAAACAACCATCATTATGCTTCCCTGGATGTAGCCGAGAACCACCAGTCCTACCGTAAAGAACACAAGGCAAGGGTAAACCACATATTTCGGTCCTTTTTTGTCGCAGACATTGCCGGTAAAGGTACGGCAGATCATCAGGAAGATAGCGTAGCAAAGCAGGAAATTACTGGCTGCCGACATCAGGTTAAGTTCGCGTGCATAAAGCGCCAGAAAAGCAGAAACCCCGGCATACGAAAAGGTCATAAAAAAGGTGACCATCGCAAATGGCAACGCCGCGCGATCGAACATGGCGGCGAAGCCCATTTTCGGCGTTGAACCATCAGCATGGCTGATAACCGGCGGCACTGTCATAATCAGCGACAGAATAATCCCCACCGCTGCCACGCCGATGCATAACTAGAAAGCCATATTAAAGGCCTCCCAGCGCGCCATATTCAGACCAATCCACGGCCCGACCACCATTGCCAGCCCCATTGCCAGAGAGAAAAAACTGATGCCCTCCCCACGTCGGGAGGCCGGGATCAGCCGCGCGGAAATCGTTCCTTTTACCGTAGTGATAACCCCGAAGGTAATACCATGAAGCACCCGAATAAAAAGCAGTGATTCAATTGAGTGGCAAAAAGGATACAACGCTGTGACCAATAAAAAGGCCAGAGAAGAGAGCACCAGAATAGTTTTATTCGAGTATTTACCCACCCATTGCCCGGCAAATGGGCGAATAACAATGGCGGCAATTAAAAATAAAGTCACCAATAAACCGGCTTTATCAGGAGAGGCATGCAAGCGGTCAGAGATATAAATTGGCAACAATGTTAGTAAAACATAAAAGACGAAGAAAATAATAAAGCTGATGATGGTTATTGCCCAAAAATCCTTCGTCCATAACTTCTCTTTCATACCCTACCGCCTGTCAGGATGACGCACGCAGACAACACTCCCGCTACTGCGGTTGCGTCAAATTGTGATGTACTTTGCAGAACAGAAGTATAAATGGCGGCATGCTATTAGAGAAATTAATCGTTTTAATATTATTAATTAGCAAACTCTTATGACTCTTACCCAAATAAATTCTTTACTCGCCGTGCTGGATTACGGTGGCTTTACTGAAGCCAGCAAGCGATTGTTCATGACGCAGTCGGCGGTAAGTCAGGCAATTGCTGCCCTCGAACAAGAACTTGGTGTGAATATACTGTTACGCGATCGCCGTAAAGCTATACAACTGACCACAGCAGGTCATCGCATTGTGCAACATCTGCGCGCCATTAATCGGGAAGTTAACGCAGTAAAAGAGATAGCCGAGCAGGAAAAGCAGAACCCTCAAAGAACGCTGAGACTTGGTTGTTTCCCCAGCGTCTGCGCCTGTATCTTACCGGCTGTGATTCGCTACTTTGAAATTCATCATCCGAATATAAAAATTATTCCTTTCGAGGAAAATAGCACAGCGATTATTGATTCCCTTCAGAATGAATCCATTGATGCCGGTTTTGTTCATTTTCCGGTGAGCGGAATGTACTCCGTGCCTATTTATCAGGATAAATTCACCGTAGTGTTACCGCCCGACCATGCTCTGGCAAAAAACAGCACTATTACAGTGGAAGAGTTAATGGGTGAACCATTAATTATTAGTAAAGGACGCTATGAATTAAGCATTATGGCACTATTTAAAGAAAAGAATATTACCCCACAGATAAAATATGAATTTAATCACCCGGATACAGCGATCAGTTTTATTCGACAGGGATTAGGCATCGCCTTATTACCAGAGTTAACGCTGAAAACCATTGCAGGTGAATTGTGTTCCGTTCCTCTCGAACCAACCTTCTATCGACAGATTTCGTTGTTGGCTAAAGAAAAGCCGGTAGAAGGCAGTCCACTGTTTTTACTACAAACGTGTACGGAACAACTCGTGGTGAGTGGAAAAATTTGATGTGAGACATGAGATTGATGACAAATGTAAGATTGCCTGATTCGCCACACTTAGTTGGCCTGTAGTCTTTACCATGCGTAATAATTCGTTTTCACCTGATTTTGGTCCACTTTGTGAATTAGCGATAAATATTTATCCAGTTTAGGGAAGTGACAATGACTCCAGGTAGAAACCGGTATGAAGCGCCCGACTCACTGTCAAAACCGATTGTTGAGAGTAATGACACTCCGGCGAACAGTACACAGTTTACTCTGGAGCCATTCTCAATCTTCAAGTGGGATACCTAATAACTTGTCAGGGAAGTTATCAATATCTGTTTGTTACTTATTACCGTATTTATTAACAATAATGATACTTTCTAACATGCGTAAAGGTCTTCGTAATAAAATGAGCTAAATTTGATAGTGAATATATTCTGCAAAGATTAAATTGTATCTTGTTAACTCACACTACAAGGAATCATTTATGCCAAATACATCTATTCACTTATCTCGCTGTAATATTTTACAAAATAATAAATTGCAAACAGCAGAAATTTACAAAGAATCACAACAAACCGCGAAACTTGAGATTTTTTGCAATGAGTTTCTAAAAATATCTCAAAGTAGATTCGGGTTATCAACCTCAGCAGACAACATAGCTAATTCATTGGCTTTTTTCACGAAAGCCTCAGATGAAATTGATAGTGTCAAGACCAAAAAAATTGACGTTCACAGTTATGGTTTCGTACCAATAAGACATTTTGTCGAGCATGTCATAACGTATAAAAATGAATTTGCAGAAGATTATGAACCCTATATCCTTACCTTTACCAGAGGTGAAAACAACGAAGGTGTTTTGAGTATCGAAAGCAAAGAAGGGTTTCTTTCACAAAGAACAATAAATTTAAATGAATATGAAACTGCAATTAACATCATCAATGAGCATGTTGCAAAAGAAAATACCCACAACACGGACCAGACACTGACAGAAAAGGACATTTCAAAAACAAATGACTCTGATAAACATTATAAAATCAGCAGTGAGGAAAGTATTAAAAGTCAACTTTACAGCGATCAAAAAAAATATACAGACCTGCTACAACATTCTGAGAAAAATACAGAATGGTACAAATACACATCCTCCGAGGAACGCTATGATGTATTTAAGAATTCTTCTAAAAAAATTGAAAACACCTACAAGCAAATTGTGCAAGCGCAGAAAAAATTGAAGCAAATGAAATACATCAATAAATTAAGTGGTGAGCTTATCGATATCGCCGACAAAAAGTTAGCACCATTAATAAATGATAGTTTCAGCTATACACGAGATTTCTTTGCTTACTCAAAACAGGAAAAAAATATCTTCACATTTGATAATTCTAAGTTTGTAGATCCAAAGGAAAAAGAAGGTTTAATGGTACAACACAGCAATGGACAACTGGTTATTACTGGTAAATATTGCCCTGAAGGTGTGCAAACAGCATTCACCCAAGAACAATATGATAAATTAATAAGATACATTAATATTTTCTTTACCTTTCCGAAATTCGAATAATACTTTACAGTATAAACTGCATTACAATTTATTATTGAGACCTATTCATACTGTTTAAAGAATAACAATGCCCAGTGTTAGCTTTTTTAACGAATGAGTTTTACGAAAATTATGTTGGCATCTTTTTACAGGATGCACCCGTTAATGAAAAGAATAACCGGTAGTAGCATTATTTCGCTTTAGCAGAGGATGGCGCATAAACGCCATCCTGCAGTAGCATTACTCTTTATTAAGGAATTTTACTGCCTTATCAGGGAAATCAGTAAACAGCCCATTTACACCCGCTTTGTTATACAGAGCATCATACAACTGATTCACATCGGTGGCATATTCCGGCAGCTTGTCGGCACGCACGGTATAAGGATGCACCACCAGCTTATTCTGCTGTGCATCTTTTACCATTCCGGTAAGCTTGATATTACCCGGCTGCGATGTCTCCTCAATCACCATATGGTAATCCGGACCAATGCCATCAGCATATTCCGCTACCTGTTTCATAGCGCCCGGCTTGAACATCCAGTCATAGCTGTAATTAACCCAGCTTCCGTCCGGCTGTTTCTGCTGCGTTTCATTCCAGTCGGTATAGGCAATCAACTGTACCAGATTGAGGTCCATGCCCATTTTCGGTTCCAGCTCATTTTTAATGCGTTTCAGCTCATCAGCATCAAAACATTGCAAATAAACTTTGTCGTCCTTACCGCTATAACCATATTTCTTCAGCACTTCCAGCGTTTTTGCCGCAATATCCTTCCCTTCCTGATGGTGGAACCACGGCGCTTTAATTTCTGGATAGATACCGATATTTTTCCCGGTAGAGTGATTTAACCCCTGAACAAATTCAATCTCTTCTTCGAAAGTGTGCACCCGGAAGTCAGATTTCCCCATCGGGAAACGCCCCGGATAAGTCTGTACTTTTTTACCGTTTTCAATATCGAAACCTTCGGTAAATTTCAGCGACTTAATTTCATCCAGCGTAAAATCTATCGCGTAGTAACGGCCATCTTTACGCGCCCGATCCGGGAAACGATCGGCGACATCGGTTACCCGGTCAAGATAGTGGTCATGCAGAACGACCAGATGATCATCCTTCGTCATCACCAAATCCTGTTCCAGATAATCCGCTCCCTGCGCATAAGCCATCGCTTTTGCTGGCAGCGTATGCTCCGGTAAATATCCACTGGCACCGCGATGGGCGATGACTATTTTTTCGTTGCTATCCGCCGCCATTGCACTGCTTCCCATGATCATTCCACTCATCATGATCGCCATGCTAAGGTTTTTCAGCGTCAATTTCATGCCATTAGCCTCCATTGCGTTTTTGCAGTAATTCCTGATGGCGACGTTTTTCGCCAATCATCACAACTATCAACAGGATAACCGCCAGGATGCTGCCGCCAATCATTACCATAAAACCGCCATCCCAGCCGAAGAAGTCCACGGTGTAACCAACAATCGCGCTCGCCGCCACCGAACCGCCCAGGTAACCAAACAGACCAGTAAAGCCCGCTGCCGTACCTGCCGCTTTTTTCGGTGCCAGTTCCAGCGCATGCAGACCGATCAACATCACAGGACCGTAGATCAGGAAGCCGATAACAATCATACAAATCATATCTACGGTTGGGTTGCCTGCCGGGTTCATCCAGTAAACGATAGTTGCGATGGTCACCAGTGTCATAAAGAAGACGCCGGTTGCCCCACGGTTACCACGGAAGACTTTGTCCGACATCCAGCCACACAACAGGGTGCCCGGAATGCCCGCATACTCATAGAAGAAGTAGGCCCAGGAGGATTTATCCAGCGCGAAATGCTTAACTTCTTTCAGGTAGGTCGGTGACCAGTCGAGGATGCCGTAACGCAGCAGATAAACGAACACGTTGGCGATGGCGATGTACCACAGCAGTTTGTTCGGCAGCACGTACTGCATGAAAATTTGCTTCGCGGTCAGCTCCTGTTCCGCTTTTTCGTTATAGTCGTCCGGATAATCGTTTTTGTACTCTTCGATCGGCGGCAAGCCACAGGATTGTGGGGTATCGCGCATCATCGCAAAGGCGAATAGTGCCACCAGAATGGCGCAGAAAGCGGGCATATAGAGGGCCGCGTGCCAGTCATTGAACCAGGCCATCCCCAGCAGGAACAGCAGCGGCGGAATACCACCACCGACATTGTGTGCGCAGTTCCACACCGACACAATGCCGCCACGTTCTTTCTGCGACCACCAGTGCACCATAGTACGACCACACGGCGGCCACCCCATACCCTGGAACCAACCGCAGAGGAACAACAGTACAAACATCACCGCAATGCTCGATGTCGCCCATGGCACAAAGCCCATAAACAGCATCACTGCCGCCGCAAGAATCAGACCTGCCGGCAGGAAAACGCGCGGATTCGAGCGGTCCGACACCGAGCCCATGATAAATTTCGAAAATCCGTAGGCAATTGAGATCCCTGAAAGGGCAAAACCTAAATCACCGCGTGAGAATCCCTGCTCCACCAGGTAAGGCATAGCGAGCGCAAAGTTCTTACGAACCAAATAGTAAGCAGCATAGCCAAAGAATATCCCCAGGAAAATTTGCCAGCGCAATCGACGATAAGTCGGATCGATCTCCGCGGCAGGTAAGCGCGCTTTGTGTGGCGCCGGTTTAAAAATACTCAACATTGAAAGCCTCCGTGGCCCGTGGTCTTATTTATGATTAACAGCCTGATTCAGTGGGAGAACCTGCCGTTTCTTGAGTTGCCGCGATGTTAAGAAAACATTCAGAAATTAAATGTGAATTGCCGCACACATTATTAAATAAGATTTACAGAATGTTCAAAATGACGCATGAAATCACGTTTCACTTTCGAATTATGAGCGAATATGCGCGAAATCAAACAATTCGTGTTTTTACTATGGCTAAATGGTAAAAAAACGAACTTCAGAGGGATAACAATGAAAACTCGCGACTCGCAATCAAGTGACGTGATTATCATTGGCGGCGGCGCAACGGGAGCCGGGATTGCCCGCGACTGTGCCCTGCGCGGGCTGCGCGTGATTTTGGTTGAGCGCCACGACATCGCAACAGGCGCGACCGGGCGCAACCACGGTCTGCTGCACAGCGGCGCACGCTATGCGGTAACCGATGCGGAATCGGCCCGCGAATGTATTAGTGAAAACCAGATTTTAAAACGCATTGCACGTCACTGCGTTGAACCGACCAACGGCCTGTTTATCACCCTGCCGGAAGATGACCTCTCCTTCCAGGCCACTTTTATCCGCGCCTGCGAAGAAGCAGGGATCAGCGCAGAAGCTATAGACCCGCAGCAAGCGCGCATTATCGAACCTGCCGTTAACCCGGCACTGATTGGCGCGGTGAAAGTTCCGGATGGCACTGTTGACCCATTTCGCCTGACCGCAGCGAACATGCTCGATGCGAAAGAACACGGTGCCATTATCCTCACCGCGCACGAAGTGACAGGTCTGATTCGTGAAGGCGCGACGGTGTGTGGCGTTCGTGTACGTAACCATCTCACTGGCGAAATTCAGGCACTTCATGCGCCTGTAGTGGTGAACGCCGCCGGGATCTGGGGGCAACATATTGCCGAATATGCCGATCTGCGCATTCGTATGTTCCCGGCGAAAGGATCGCTGCTGATCATGGATCACCGCATTAATCAGCATGTGATCAACCGTTGCCGTAAACCTTCCGACGCCGATATCCTGGTGCCAGGCGATACCATTTCGCTGATTGGCACCACATCTTTACGTATTGATTACAACGAGATTGACGATAATCGAGTGACGGCAGAAGAAGTGGATATTCTGCTGCGTGAAGGGGAAAAACTGGCCCCCGTGATGGCGAAAACGCGTATTTTACGGGCCTACTCTGGCGTGCGTCCGCTGGTTGCCAGCGATGATGACCCGAGCGGGCGTAACGTCAGTCGCGGTATCGTGCTGCTCGATCATGCTGAACGCGATGGTCTGGACGGATTTATCACCATCACCGGTGGCAAACTGATGACCTATCGGCTGATGGCGGAATGGGCTACCGACGCGGTATGTCGCAAGCTGGGCAATACGCGCCCCTGTACGACCGCCGATCTGGCACTTCCAGGTTCACAGGAACCCGCTGAAATTACCTTGCGTAAAGTCATCTCCCTGCCTGCCCCGCTGCGCGGTTCTGCGGTTTATCGTCATGGCGATCGCACGCCTGCCTGGCTTAGCGAAGGCCGTCTGCACCGCAGCCTGGTATGTGAGTGCGAAGCGGTAACTGCGGGTGAAGTGCAGTACGCAGTAGAAAATTTAAACGTTAACAGCCTGTTGGATTTACGTCGTCGCACCCGTGTGGGGATGGGAACCTGCCAGGGCGAGCTCTGCGCCTGCCGCGCTGCCGGACTGCTACAGCGTTTTAACGTCACGACGTCCGCGCAATCTATCGAGCAACTTTCCACCTTCCTTAACGAACGCTGGAAAGGTGTGCACCCCATCGCCTGGGGAGACGCATTGCGCGAAAGCGAGTTTACCCGTTGGGTTTATCAGGGACTTTGTGGTCTGGAGAAGGAGCAGAAAGATGCGCTTTGATACTGTCATTATGGGCGGCGGGCTCGCCGGATTACTCTGCGGCCTGCAACTGCAAAAACACGGACTGCGCTGTGCCATTGTTACGCGTGGTCAAAGCGCGCTGCATTTTTCATCCGGATCGCTGGATTTGCTGAGCAATCTGCCTGACGGTCAGCCGGTGACAGACATTCACAGTGGACTGGAATCTTTGTGTCATCAGGCACCTGCCCATCCATACTCTCTTCTCGGGCCACAACGCGTGCTCGATCTCGCTTGTCAGGCACAGACATTAATCGCTGAAAGCGGTGCGCAATTACAGGGCAGCGTAGAGCTGGCTCACCAGCGAGTTACGCCGCTCGGTACTCTGCGCTCTACCTGGCTAAGTTCGCCAGAAGTCCCCGTCTGGCCGCTGCCCGCGAAGAAAATTTGTGTAGTGGGAATTAGCGGCCTGATGGATTTTCAGGCGCATCTTGCGGCGGCTTCATTGCGCGAACTGGATCTTAATGTTGAAACCGCAGAAATAGAGCTGCCAGAACTGGATATCCTGCGCAATAACGCCACCGAGTTCCGCGCAGTGAATATCGCCCGTTTCCTTGATAACGAAGAAAACTGGCCGCTGTTAATTGATGCGCTTATTCCTGTCGCCAATACCAGCGAAATGATCCTGATGCCCGCCTGCTTCGGCCTGGCTGATGACAAACTCTGGCGTTGGTTGAATGAAAAACTACCTTGTTCATTGATGCTTTTGCCAACGCTGCCGCCTTCCGTGCTGGGCATTCGTCTGCAAAACCAGTTACAGCGCCAATTTGTGCGCCAGGGTGGCGTGTGGATGCCAGGCGATGAAGTGAAAAAAGTGACCTGTAAAAATGGCGTGGTGAATGAAATCTGGACCCGCAATCACGCCGATATCCCGCTGCGTCCACGCTTTGCCGTGCTCGCCAGCGGCAGTTTCTTTAGTGGTGGACTGGTAGCGGAACGTGAAGGCATTCGTGAACCAATTATTGGTCTTGATGTGCTACAAACCTCTACGCGGGGTGAATGGTATAAGGGAGATTTTTTTGCGCCGCAGCCGTGGCAGCAGTTCGGTGTCACCACTGATGAGGCGCTGCGCCCGTCGCAGGCGGGGAAAACCATTGAGAACCTGTTTGCCATCGGTTCGGTGCTGGGCGGATTTGATCCCATTGCCCAGGGATGCGGCGGCGGTGTTTGTGCCGTCAGTGCTTTACATGCCGCTCAACAAATTGCCCAACGCGCAGGAGGCCAACAATGAACGACACCAGCTTCGAAAACTGCATTAAGTGCACCGTCTGCACCACCGCCTGCCCGGTGAGCCGGGTGAATCCCAGCTATCCGGGGCCAAAACAAGCCGGGCCGGATGGCGAGCGTCTGCGTTTAAAAGATGGTGCACTGTATGACGAGGCACTGAAATATTGTATTAACTGCAAACGTTGCGAAGTCGCCTGCCCGTCCGATGTGAAGATTGGCGATATCATCCAGCGCGCGCGGGCGAAATATGACACCACGCGCCCGTCGCTGCGCAATTTTGTGTTGAGTCATACCGACCTGATGGGTAGCGTTTCCACGCCGTTTGCTCCAATCGTCAACACCGCTACCTCGCTGAAACCAGTGCGGCAGTTGCTTGATGCGGCGTTAAAAATCGATCATCGCCGCACGCTACCGAAATACTCCTTCGGCACTTTCCGTCGCTGGTATCGCAGCGTGGCGGCTCAGCAAGCGCAATATAAAGACCAGGTGGCTTTCTTTCACGGCTGCTTCGTTAACTACAACCATCCGCAGTTAGGTAAAGATTTAATTAAAGTGCTCAACGCGATGGACACCGGCGTACAACTGCTGAGCAAAGAAAAATGCTGCGGCGTGCCGCTCATCGCCAACGGTTTTACCGATAAAGCACGTAAACAAGCAATCACGAATGTAGAGTCGATCCGCGAAGCGGTAGGGGTAAAAGGCATTCCGGTGATTGCCACCTCCTCAACCTGTACATTTGCCCTGCGTGACGAATACCCGGAAGTGCTGAATGTCGACAACAGAGGCTTGCGCGATCATATCGAACTGGCGACCCGCTGGCTGTGGCGCAAGCTGGACGAAGGCAAAACGTTACCGCTGAAATCGCTGCCGCTGAAAGTGGTTTATCACACACCATGCCATATGGAAAAAATGGGCTGGACGCTCTACACCCTGGAGCTGTTGCGTAAAATCCCGGGGCTTGAGTTAACGGTGCTGGATTCCCAGTGCTGCGGTATTGCCGGAACTTACGGTTTCAAAAAAGAGAACTACCCCACCTCACAAGCCATCGGCGCACCACTGTTCCGTCAGATAGAAGAAAGCGGCGCAGATCTGGTGGTCACCGACTGCGAAACCTGCAAATGGCAGATTGAAATGTCTACAAGCCTTCGCTGCGAGCACCCGATTACGCTGCTGGCCCAGGCGCTGTCTTAACCTTCCTTATGATGCCCGGTAAGCGCATTGCTTATCGGGCATTTTTGCGTACGTGATTCCGCATCCAGTGTATGCGTTGCATCGCTTTGAAAATTCTTCTGAAAACGTCTCGCAAAGGCAGAAACTGGCAGATGTCATTGTTCTGAGATCCCCGTAATGTCGCGTCATCATAAATATCAGGTGACGGACAACCATGACCGAATCAACAACCTCCTCCCCGCATGATGCGGTGTTTAAAACCTTTATGTTCTCGCCCGAAACCGCGCGGGATTTTCTCGAAATACATCTACCGGAGCCACTGCGTAAACTTTGCAACCTGCAAACCTTACGCCTGGAACCCACCAGCTTTATTGAAAAAAGTTTACGCGCTTACTACTCGGATGTTTTGTGGTCGGTGGAAACCAGCGATGGTGACGGCTATATCTACTGCGTGATTGAACATCAAAGTTCCGCAGAAAAGAATATGGCTTTTCGGCTAATGCGCTATGCCACCGCCGCCATGCAGCGTCACCTGGACAAAGGCTATGACAGAGTCCCTCTGGTGGTGCCGTTGCTGTTTTATCACGGCGAAACCTCGCCCTACCCATACTCACTTAACTGGCTGGATGAGTTTGATGATCCGCAACTTGCCCGGCAGTTGTACACCGAAGCTTTTCCGTTGGTGGATATCACCATCGTGCCTGACGATGAGATCATGCAACATCGGCGTATAGCTCTGCTGGAACTGATTCAAAAGCATATTCGCGACCGCGATTTAATCGGTATGGTCGACAGGATCACCACGCTTTTGGTTAGAGGCTTCACTAATGACAGCCAGCTACAAACGCTGTTTAATTATCTGCTGCAATGCGGCGATACCTCCCGTTTCACCCGTTTTATTGAGGAGATTGCCGAACGTTCACCACTACAAAAGGAGAGATTGATGACTATTGCTGAACGGCTACGGCAGGAAGGGCATCAAATTGGCTGGCAGGAGGGTAAATTAGAAGGCATGCATGAACAAGCCATTAAAATTGCCTTGCGCATGCTGGAACAGGGCATTGATCGTGACCTGGTGCTCGCGGCCACCCAGCTAAGCGAAGCCGATCTGGCAGCGAATAACCACTAATTAACACAGGCCCACAGCCGATCCCCGTGGGCCTTTGATATCAATAACTACCTTTTATGCGTGGCTCATTTTTGCCTGATTTAAACATCGCCAGTCGTTGATCCAGGGCATCGCTGTAGAGCATCGTGTCAACGCCAACTGCGACAAAGTTCGCTCCCCATGCCAGGCATTGCTGCGCCATATCAGGAGCCACAGCCAGAAAACCAGCCGCTTTACCCGCAGCACGGATCCGCCGAATACTGGTTTCAATAATTCGCTGCACTTCCGGGTGCCCGGCGTTATCCGGGTAGCCCAACGAGGCAGAAAGATCCGCAGGTCCAATAAACACGCCGTCAATCCCTTCGACGTCGAGGATTTCGTCCAGGTTATCCAGTGCTGTTTTACTTTCCACCTGCACCAACAGACAAAGCGAATCGTTGACTTGCGCCATGTAATTCTCAATGCGTCCCCAGCGCGCAGCCCGTGCCACACTGGCCCCGACACCACGCTCACCGTAGGGAGGATAGCGCGTGGCAGACACCACCTGACGTGCCTGATCGGCAGTATCGACCATCGGGATCAGTAGAGTTTGCGCGCCAATATCCAGGACTTGTTTAATCAGCGACTTACTGGCTTCCACCGGACGGATCACGGGTTGGCTGGCATAGGGCGCTACCGCCTGTAGCTGGTGATAAAGATCCTGAATGGTGTTTGGCGCGTGCTCCCCGTCAATCAGCAACCAGTCATAACCGGAGGTGGCGGCAATTTCTGCCATATAAGAAGTAGTCGAGCTTAACCACAGACCAATTTGCACTTCGCCCTTGCGTAAACGTTCTTTAAAGGGATTGGTTAATAATGCGTTCATGGTGTTCCTTAACCTATTAATGATGTGCCACGTCGGTCTGCGCAACAGTGCGATTTACACGCAGAGTGAAAATAATCAGCGAACCGATGACCGCCACCGCTGCCAGCGTCAGTAATCCAGCCGCATCGCTGGCAAACAACGTTTCTGCTTTCACGCGCAGGATCGGGGCAATAAACCCGCCCACTGCACCAAACAGGTTTACAAAACCAATCCCCGCCGCCAGCGCCGTACCGGAAAGCAGTTGTGTCGGCATCGTCCAGAACACCGGCTGCACGGCAATAAACCCGATGGCTGCAACACACAGCGCTACGATCGCCAGTACTGGAGAAAGCAGCCCGGAGAGACCAATACCAATGCCCGCCGCCAGTAATGTCAGCGCCGCGACATTACGCCGTTCGCCGGTTTTATCGGAATAGCGCGGAATAAGCCAGGTCCCAAACAAGGCCGCGCCCCACGGAATGGCGGTGACCACCGACGCCGTAAAGCCCACTTTTGTCCCCAACAATGCAGCAACCTGCGTCGGCAGGAAGAAAATTAATCCGTAAACCGCCACCTGAATGGTCAGGTAGATAATCGCCAGTTGCCAGACTCGCCCATTACGCAGCGCATCGCTCAGTCGAGAAGTCACTTTCTGTTGTTCTTCACTTGCCAGTTGGTTGATAAGCAACGTTTTTTCTTCTTTACTCAGAAAACGAGCCTGCTCCGGCGTGTCATCAAGCCAAAAGAATGTGAATACACCAGCGCCGACTGCCAGCAATCCTTCAATCACAAACATCCAGAACCAGCCGGGATGCCCCATAAATCCATGCATCTCCAGCAGCGCGCCGGAAAGCGGTGATCCCAGTGTTAACGCCAACGGTGCGCCCATATAGAACAGCCCCATAATGCTGGCGCGATTACGCTGCGGAAACCATTGCGAGGTGAGATAAATCATACCAGGGAAGAACCCGGCCTCCGCAGCACCAAGCAGAGTGCGAACGATCAGAAATTTCGCTTCAGTATCGGCCCATGCCATGGCTGCCGAAAGAAATCCCCACAGCAGTGTTGTCGTACCAATCCAGGTTCTTGCCCCCAGTTTGCGCATCAAAAGATTCGCCGGAACACCCAGAAACGCATATACCACAAAAAAAATGCCTGCTCCCAGCGCATAAGCTTCATTACTCAGCCCGGTATCAATCTGGTAGGTCTGTTTGGCAAAACCGATATTCGAACGGTCGAGAAACGCCAGCACATACAGCGCCAACATAAACGGAATTAAACGCGCACGGTTTTTCTTCACCACGGCGTCAAGCAAAGCGGTGCTCATAAAAAGCTCCTTAGAATATGTGGGCGTTACCGTTGTCACAGCAACGCCCGGAATGATTAGTGGCTGTAGGGGCGTTTCAAATTGCAGTCACGATTGAGCTCGACGCCGAAACCGGGTTTATCAAGCACTGATTTATGAATACGACCATTCACCGGCACTGGCTCATTAAGCAGAATCGGATCAAATTGCGGACGCATCGTTGAACAATCCGGGCTGGTCATCAGGAATTCGCTGAATGGCGTATTGGTGAAGGTGATCACCGCATGGTGAGAGTAAACAGACGAACCGTGCGGCACCACCAGTTGCCCTCTGGATTTGGCGATTGCGGCAATTTCCACCAGCGTGGTTAAGCCACCGCACCAGCCAACATCCGGCTGCATAATGTCGATACCGGTTTCTGAAAGCGTACGGAAAGATTGCAGTGTGCCGTGATGCTCACCGCTGGTGACCATCATTCCGACTGGCGCGTTGCGTTTCAGTTCGCGATAACCTTCATACTGCTGTGGCGGCAGGCACTCTTCGATCCATTTCAGGTTATAGGGCGCGCAAGCGTGGGCCAGTTTGGTGGCATAGTTCACGTCCTGACTCATCCAGCAGTCGAGCATTAACCAGAAATCCTCACCGCATTTTTCACGCATATCCGCGACCATAGCGGCATCTTTGCGGATCCCCGCATCGCCATCATGTGGCCCCCAGTGCGTCGGCATTTTGCCACCGATAAAGCCCATCTCTTTTGCCAGATCCGGACGCGCACCTGTGGCGTAGAACTGAATCTCATCACGAACTGCGCCGCCTAAAAGTTTATAAACCGGAAGCCCGACCACTTTGCCGAACAGATCCCACAGAGCCAGATCGACACAGGAAATCGTATTCATCACCAGGCCACCAGAGCCGGAGTAATACAGGGTGGCATTGAGCATTTGATCGTGGATCAGTTTGATATCACTGACACATTTACCCTCAATGAAACGGTTAAGGTGTTTTTCGACAATAAAACAGCCCATTTCACCGGCTGTCGAAACGGCGAATCCGGTCTGGCCGTTTTCTGCTTCGACTTCAACAATCAACGTGCCAAGAACGTTAATGCCAAATGACTGGCGTGACTGCTCGTAATCGCGGTATTTACTCATCGGGGTGGCAATATGATCGTCAATCCAGTGATTCGCCCCCTGGTCGTGATAATCACCGCCGCCAGCGCCTTTTTCTGCTGTCGCACCGCCAGTAAACCAGGCGCGAACCTGTTTGATTTTTGGTAGGGTCATGCTGTTCTCCATTGTTATGAGGCCTGTAAGTCAAAGGGACTTTTCCATCCCAACAGACGTGAAATATCCCTGGCGCAGGCAATGGCCTTGCCCGCCAGATAATCACGGTATTCTTCATTGATTTGTAAGCGGGTACCGACCACCGAGATCGCAGCGGTAAGCTCGTTATTGGCGTTAAACACCGGCGCAGCGACACAACGGACATCGGCGTAATCTTCGCCGTTGTCATAGCTCCAGCCCTGACGGCGAATACGCGCCAGTTCTTCGTGAAGTTGCTGTGGATGAGTAATCGTTGTGGGTGTCACCTGCTCCCAGACCAGCCCTTCGATAATACTTTGCTGTACAGATGCAGGTTGCCAGGCTAGCAGGCATTTACCTATTCCGGAGCGATAAAGCGAAAGGCTTTTTCCTTCATGGGAACGCACGCTGATACTGGCTGATGACTCCACTTTCAAAATGTAATAAGCGCTGCCCTTATCAATAATCCCCAGGTGACATAACAGCCCGGTGGTATCCATCAGTTGCGTCAAACGCGGTCGAGCCAGTTCCCGGAGATCCATCTTGCTTAACGCATGACCGGAAAGCTCCACCAGCTTGGTCCACAAACAAAAATTTTCCTGGTGATCAAGGCTAAGAAAACGCTGACGCCTGAGTTCATTAAGCAGCAAATAGGCCGTGCTTTTAGGGATCCCCAATGTGTCAATGATCGTCGCAGCACTACAGGGGCCAATGCGGGCAATCAAATTAAGAATATCAATAGCCCGTGTCAGGGCGGGAACTTTGCTTGATTCCAACATGCTGGACTCCAGTCTTAGATACTGGAATCAGTCTCGTTGCTCAGGGGGAGTAAAATTGTGAAGCGCATCAAATCCCGCACCTCGTCCAGCGGACTGGAGAAATTACGCACAAATTTGTGAATCAGCGCACGGATTTTTTCTTATTGAGTACAATAGGTTGGACAAATTTTGCCGGAGGGGGAATGTGCCGGTGCAGTAAACCGGCACGGAGTGGCGGAATCAGACAGATAAAGTCATGGACTCAACAACCTCAATCCAGCCATGCTCACTGGCGATGTCCTGACCGTTTAACCAACGGCGCAGCATATTCAGTGCCATCATTGCGCACACTTCCTGACGGATAGCCAGGCTGTAGCGCGTAGTGCTGAAACGCACACGCAGAGCGAAAGTGCCGTCTGGCGAGGCTAGCGCAAAGTTGAGATGTTCGTTCTCGAAACCAGAAACAGCCAGTGCCAGCCCGGCAAAATGGTTGGCACGCCGTTCTGTAATCCAGTGCGCAGTTTGCGCCAGGGTTTCTTCCTGTGAAGGAACTACTTCACACGCCAGCAATGGAGCACCTGCGCGAGAAAGTTGCAAAGCCAATAAACCACCGGTGAATTGCTCGCTCAACGTCAGGCTGAACTGGCGGCTCTGCAATTCGCGACTGATCTGCGCGGGCAGTCCTTCGGTGCCTTCGAAGATCACGCTCTGTCCGGCAACACGTTTAACGTCCAGCCACAGTTTTTCCATCGCCTGTTGCTCACTTGCCGGTCCGGTCAGCTTAAGTTCAATTATCGGCATCGAGGAGCGATAGCCCATCGTTACGCCCGGCGGCAATTGCAGGGAGTCCAGGCTTTGCGCCAGATCGCTTTCCGAACGACCGAAGGTAGTCAAACGCAGACAAATCGGCGGCTGCGGTAAAGAAAATCGTTCGCGCAGGCGCGGCAGGATTTCGTGCTCGACCATCACCTTAAATTCCGACGGTACGCCGGGGGTAAAGAACATCAGACAACGATTAAGCTGCACGGCAAAACCACAAGCGGTGCCTACCGGGTTATTGATAAATTCTGCACTGGCAGGTAGCTCCGCTTGTTTACGGTTGCTCGGTGCCATCACCCGTCCACGTTCGCGAAAATAACGTTCCATCTCTTTGAGCCAGGCCTCATGCAGCACCAGGCCTTCTCCTTTTGCAGTCGCAGCGGCGAGTGCGCTTAAATCATCACTGGTCGGCCCCAGCCCGCCGTTCACAATCAGCACATCGGCGTGCTGACTACGTTCACGAAGAATGGTCACTAAGTCATCGAGGTTATCCCCCACCGTATTACGGCGAGATAATGGCAACCCCTGATGAAAGAAAAAATCGGCCAGCCAGGCAGCGTTAGTGTCAACGATTTGCCCGTGTAACACTTCATCCCCGGTGGATAACATTTCCACTGTTAACATGGTTATCTCCTGCTTTTGTTATCGAATCACTATAACGCAAAGGGAGATAAGGCGTAGTAAGAAACTGAATGGCGCGACAGAATGCCGCGCCGGAAGGCATCAGAAACTGGCGTTAACCCCAACATATGGACCGTCAGCCACGGCGTTGTCGCGGTTACCATCTTTACCCGACAGATTCAGATAGCGATAACCCGCCTCAATACTGACTGGACGCATAATGGTGTAACGCGCACCAGCATTCGCTTCCTCATAACTTTGAATACCGCTGGAGAGCGAATCTGGAGAGTAGTAATACTCGCCAAACAAACGGAAGCTGTTGCCAATTTTCCACTGCAAACCACCACCAACAGCAGCGGCATAGCCTTCAACACCATCATTCGGATTGGTATAAATACCTTTACCGCCAACGGTCGCCATTAACGGACCAAGAGGCAGATTCAACCCCAGCCCCACACCCGCGACGTCACCGTCGTCGTCGTTATGTGTCCAGTTACCGCTTAACGCCAGGCCCGTCGATTCCGTACCAAAACCGACACCAATATTGGTGTATTCTTTACCCGCCTGACCGCTGATACTCATTGCATTGACCGATGCAGAAACCAACAGCATTCCGGCCAGACCTGCTAGCGCAATTTTTTTCATTTTCCCCTCACCCACAAGCAATAAATCAAAATTCCCAAAGCTGCGGGATTGTACTGTCTGGCACAGAGGATTCAATGAGCGAAAAAAGGGATCTAGTCACTTATTGTAACTAAATACTTCTCAAATAATTAAACGCTGAAAAAACAAACACACCGTATCGATACACACAAAAATAATAATCAGTGCGGTTATCATCGCAAAAGAGATTACTGTCACTTTCACATATTTCTGAGTTGCCGTATTCTCATGGTTTCTTTTTATTTATAAGGAATACTCCTGTGCGACAACGGACTATTGTATGCCCTTTGATTGAAAATGATGGTGCTTATTTGCTGTGTAAAATGGCCGACGATCGCGGCGTTTTCCCCGGTCAATGGGCGCTTTCGGGTGGTGGCGTGGAGCCTGGCGAAAGAATTGAAGAGGCACTACGCCGCGAAATTCGCGAAGAACTGGGAGAACAGCTGCTTTTGACAGAAATCACGCCGTGGACCTTCAGCGATGATATTCGCACCAAGACGTATGCAGATGGTCGCAAGGAAGAGATTTATATGATTTACCTGATTTTTGACTGCGTTTCTACCAACCGAGAAGTGAAAATAAACGAAGAGTTTCAGGACTACGCGTGGGTAAAACCTGAAGATCTGGTGCATTATGATTTGAATGTCGCCACCCGAAAAACGTTACGTTTGAAAGGTCTTCTGTAACAATGATGACAGCCATTACTGGCTGTCAGATTGAAAATTTAGTGGTTAACGAATTCCCCATCCAGATAAACTTTGCCTTTTTCCACATGCATGACTAAACCATCCAGATAATCAGGTTTAAATGTCGCATCACGCTTATCTTTAGCAATATATGTCAGGCAATGATTATGGGTAAAAATAACGATATTTTTATCAGGTGCTTTGCTTTGTAAGTCCTTAATTGCACTATAAATCTCATTACCGCATTGAAGAAGTCGTTTATCTACCGTCAGCTTTTTCCCCGCTGAAAACCAGGTCGCCGACTGAATGGTCCGGACGGTATTACTGGAATAAAGATCGAAATCAGGGATATCAGCACTAAAAGCGTTGCCCAGTTCACGGGCATCCTGGGTACCTTTGACCGTAATACCTGTTTTATCTGACAAGCATTGATTGGTTGAACGATCGCAACGTTCAGCATGGCGAAACAAAACGACAACCGGATGCTGCTGTGCCAGTCTGGCCAGCGTTTTATTGTCGATACGTGGCAAACCATTGCTACTCCAGGCGGCATGAGTACCCAGTCCGGCAATGGCAGCGAGCGCCAGTAAAATGATGAAATATTTTTTTGACTTCAACGAAGAGCGGCAAAAAGCTAACACGTAAACTCCACCTATAGACAAGCGCAACCAGACAATTACCGTGAAATTGAGCGACATTTCTGGCGATAATTAGCAGTTGGTGTAATATTAAAAATCCTACGATGCCGGCAAAATGCCTCAAAATTTTGCCAAATGCAAAGCCTAAATAAGAAAAAATATAAAAATTTCAATATTTA
This sequence comes from Escherichia sp. HH41S, assembly GCF_009820115.1. Taxonomy (NCBI): domain Bacteria; kingdom Pseudomonadati; phylum Pseudomonadota; class Gammaproteobacteria; order Enterobacterales; family Enterobacteriaceae; genus Escherichia; species Escherichia sp. HH41S. The sequence continues at coordinate 141,816 of NZ_VNXE01000095.1, read as the reverse complement.
CGTCTAATATTAATTTCTTAAGGTTAAGTTAATATTCTATCCTTAGAATTTCGCTCCAAATGGCAAAATATACACAACACTCTTTATAGCAAATATAAGTGGACAGGTATTCAATGGCGGAAGGAAAAGCAATGTCAGAATTTTTGCCTTTTTCGCGACCAGCAATGGGCGTGGAGGAACTCGCAGCAGTTAAAGAGGTTCTCGAATCCGGTTGGATCACTACAGGTCCGAAGAATCAAGCGCTTGAACAAGCCTTTTGCCAATTGACGGGAAATCAGCATGCCATCGCGGTCAGTTCAGCCACCGCAGGAATGCATATCACGCTGATGGCGTTGGGAATTGGCAAGGGCGATGAAGTGATTACGCCTTCCCTGACCTGGGTTTCAACGCTCAATATGATCTCCTTGTTGGGTGCAACGCCGGTAATGGTGGATGTTAACCGCGATACGCTGATGGTCACGCCAGAATTGATAGAAGCAGCCATTACGTCACGCACTAAAGCCATCATTCCGGTGCATTATGCCGGTGCGCCAGCAGATATTGACGCTATTCGCGCCATTGGCGAACGTTACGGCATCGCGGTTATCGAAGATGCGGCCCATGCCGTCGGTACATATTACAAAGGCCGACATATTGGCGCGAAAGGTACCGCTATTTTTTCGTTTCACGCCATCAAAAATATTACCTGTGCGGAAGGTGGGTTGATTGTTACCGATGATGAAAACCTCGCCTGCCAGCTACGGATGCTGAAATTTCACGGTCTGGGTGTCGATGCATATGACAGACAAACCTGGGGCCGTGCACCGCAAGCTGAAGTCTTAACGCCGGGCTATAAGTATAATCTGACCGATATTAACGCCGCGATTGCCCTGACCCAGTTAGCCAAATTAGAGCACCTCAACACCCGTCGGCGCGAAATTGCTCTGCAATATCAGCAAGCTCTGGCAGCTCTCCCCTTTGAGCCATTAAGCCTTCCCGCCTGGCCGCACGTTCACGCCTGGCATCTGTTTATTATTCGTGTCGATGAACAACGTTGTGGTATCAGTCGCGATGCGTTGATGGAAGCGTTAAAAGAAAGAGGCATTGGTACCGGGTTACATTTCCGCGCCGCTCACACGCAAAAATATTATCGCGAGCGTTTTCCCGAGCTGTCGTTACCGAATACCGAATGGAATAGCGAACGCATCTGTTCGTTGCCGCTGTTCCCGGATATGACCACCGCCGATGCCGACCGCGTCATCACAGCCCTTCAGCAACTCGCAGGACAATAAGCCATGTTTGAAATCCACCCTGTTAAGAAAGTCTCGGTGGTTATTCCCGTTTATAACGAGCAGGAAAGCTTACCGGAATTAATCAGGCGCACCACCGCAGCCTGTGAATCGTTGGGGAAAGAGTATGAGATCCTGCTGATTGATGACGGCAGTAGCGATAATTCCGCGCATATGCTGGTCGAAGCCTCACAAGCGGAGAACAGCCATATTGTGTCTATTTTGCTTAACCGCAATTACGGGCAACATTCAGCGATTATGGCGGGATTCAGTCACGTTACCGGCGACTTAATTATTACCCTCGATGCCGATCTCCAGAATCCTCCAGAAGAGATCCCCCGCCTGGTGGCAAAAGCCGATGAAGGTTACGACGTAGTAGGAACTGTACGCCAGAACCGCCAGGACAGCTGGTTTCGTAAAACGGCATCGAAGATGATCAACCGACTTATTCAGCGCACCACCGGCAAAGCGATGGGTGACTACGGTTGTATGCTGCGCGCCTATCGCCGTCATATTGTCGATGCGATGTTGCACTGCCATGAACGCAGTACCTTTATCCCGATTCTGGCGAATATCTTCGCCCGCCGTGCCATTGAAATTCCAGTGCACCATGCCGAGCGTGAGTTTGGTGAATCCAAATACAGCTTTATGCGCCTGATTAATTTGATGTACGACCTGGTGACCTGCCTTACGACTACGCCGCTACGTATGCTGAGTCTGCTCGGCAGCATTATTGCGATTGGAGGTTTCAGCATCGCGGTACTGCTGGTGATTTTACGCCTGACCTTCGGCCCCCAATGGGCGGCAGAAGGCGTCTTTATGCTATTTGCCGTGCTGTTTACTTTTATTGGCGCTCAGTTTATCGGCATGGGACTACTCGGTGAATATATCGGCAGGATCTACACCGATGTCCGCGCCCGCCCCCGCTATTTTGTTCAGCAAGTTATCCGTCCATCCAGCAAGGAAAATGAATAATGAAAACCGTCGTTTTTGCCTACCACGATATGGGATGCCTCGGTATTGAAGCCCTGCTGGCTGCCGGTTACGAAATTAGCGCTATTTTTACTCATACTGATAATCCCGGTGAAAAAGCCTTTTATGGTTCGGTAGCTCGTCTGGCGGCGGAAAGAGGCATTCCGGTTTATGCGCCAGATAACGTTAATCATCCGCTGTGGGTGGAACGCATTGCCCAACTATCACCTGATGTGATTTTTTCTTTTTATTATCGCCATCTTATTTGCGACGAAATTTTGCAGCTCGCTCCCGCAGGTGCATTTAATCTGCATGGTTCGCTGTTACCAAAATATCGTGGTCGCGCGCCGCTGAACTGGGTGCTGGTGAACGGTGAAACGGAAACTGGCGTGACATTGCACCGAATGGTGAAACGTGCCGATGCTGGGGCCATTGTGGCCCAATTGCGCATTGCCATTGCGCCAGACGATATCGCCATTACGCTTCATCACAAGTTATGCCATGCCGCGCGCCAGCTACTAGAGCAGACATTACCCGCCATTAAAGACGGTAATATTCTGGAAATCGCCCAGCGCGAAAACGAAGCCACCTGTTTTGGTCGCAGAACACCGGAAGACAGTTTCCTCGAGTGGCATAAACCGGCAGCAGTATTGCATAACATGGTGCGTGCCGTCGCCGATCCGTGGCCGGGTGCCTTCAGCTATGTTGGTAATCAAAAATTTACCGTCTGGTCGTCACGCGTGCATTCTCATGCGCCCGCAGCACAACCGGGGAGCGTGATTTCTGTTGCGCCACTGCTGATTGCCTGTGGCGATGGCGCGCTGGAAATCGTCACCGGACAGGCGGGAGACGGCATTACTATGCAAGGCTCGCAGTTAGCGCAGTCGCAGGGTCTGGTGCAAGGTTCACGCTTGAATAGCCAGCCTGCCTGCACCGCCCGACGCCGTACGCGGGTACTCATCCTCGGGGTGAATGGCTTTATTGGCAACCATCTGACAGAACGCCTGCTGCGCGAAGATCATTATGAAGTTTACGGTCTGGATATCGGCAGCGATGCGATAAGCCGTTTTCTGAATCATCCGCATTTTCACTTTGTCGAAGGCGATATCAGTATTCATTCCGAATGGATTGAGTATCACGTCAAAAAATGTGATGTCGTGTTGCCGCTGGTGGCGATAGCCACGCCGATTGAATATACCCGCAACCCACTGCGCGTATTTGAACTCGATTTTGAAGAGAATCTGCGCATTATCCGCTACTGCGTGAAGTACCGTAAGCGAATCATCTTCCCGTCAACTTCAGAAGTTTATGGGATGTGTAGCGATAAATACTTCGATGAGGACCATTCTAATTTAATCGTCGGCCCGGTGAATAAACCACGCTGGATTTATTCGGTGTCTAAACAATTACTTGATCGGGTTATCTGGGCCTATGGTGAAAAAGAGGGTTTACAGTTTACCCTCTTCCGCCCGTTTAACTGGATGGGACCACGACTGGATAACCTTAATGCGGCACGAATTGGCAGCTCCCGCGCTATTACGCAACTCATTCTCAACCTGGTGGAAGGTTCACCGATTAAGCTGATTGATGGCGGAAAACAAAAACGCTGCTTTACTGATATCCGGGATGGCATTGAAGCGTTGTATCGCATTATCGAAAATGCAGGCAATCGCTGCGACGGCGAAATTATCAACATTGGCAATCCTGATAACGAAGCGAGCATTGAGGAACTGGGCGAGATGCTGCTGGCGAGCTTCGAAAAACATCCGCTGCGCCATCACTTCCCACCGTTTGCGGGCTTTCGCGTTGTCGAAAGTAGCAGCTACTACGGCAAGGGATATCAGGACGTAGAGCATCGTAAACCAAGCATCCGTAATGCCCGCCGCTGCCTGGACTGGGAACCCAAAATTGATATGCAGGAAACCATCGACGAAACGCTGGATTTTTTCCTGCGCACCGTCGAGCTTACGGATAAACCATCATGACAAAAGTAGGCTTACGCATTGATGTCGATACCTTTCGTGGCACCCGTGAAGGCGTGCCGCGTCTGCTGGAAATCTTGAGTAAGCATAATATTCAGGCCAGCATTTTTTTCAGCGTCGGCCCGGACAATATGGGCCGCCATCTCTGGCGACTGGTGAAGCCACAGTTTTTGTGGAAGATGCTGCGCTCAAACGCGGCATCGCTTTATGGCTGGGATATTTTACTGGCAGGTACGGCCTGGCCAGGTAAAGAGATTGGTCATGCCAATGCCGATATCATTCGTGAAGCGGCTAAACATCACGAAGTCGGCCTGCACGCCTGGGATCACCATGCCTGGCAAGCCTATAGCAGTAACTGGGATCGGCAAACAATGGTCGACGATATCGCACGCGGCCTTCGCACCCTGGAAGAAATTATCGGCCAACCGGTAACCTGCTCCGCAGCCGCTGGCTGGCGTGCCGACCAGCAGGTGATCGAAGCAAAAGAAGCGTTCCATTTGCGCTACAACAGCGATTGTCGTGGGGCGATGCCGTTTCGTCCATTGCTCGAATCAGGAAAACCCGGTACTGCGCAAATTCCGGTGACCTTACCCACCTGGGATGAAGTGATTGGTCGGGATGTGAAAGCAGAAGATTTTAACGGTTGGCTACTCAACCGCATCCTGCGAGATAAAGGCACGCCGGTTTATACCATTCATGCAGAAGTTGAAGGCTGCGCTTATCAGCATAATTTTGTGGATCTCCTGAAACGCGCAACCCAGGAAGGCGTGACATTTTGCCCTTTAAGCGAACTGTTATCAGGGACGTTGCCGCTCGGACAAGTTGTTCGCGGAAATATTGCCGGACGTGAAGGCTGGCTGGGTTGCCAACAAATTGCGGGTAGTCGCTGATGAAATCGGTACGTTACCTTATCGGCCTCTTCGCATTTATTGCCTGCTATTACCTGTTACCGATCAGCACGCGTCTGCTCTGGCAACCAGATGAAACGCGTTATGCGGAAATCAGTCGGGAAATGCTGGCATCCGGCGACTGGATTGTGCCCCATATGTTAGGGCTACGTTATTTCGAAAAACCCATTGCCGGATACTGGATTAACAGTATTGGGCAATGGCTATTTGGCGCAAATAACTTTGGTGTGCGGGCAGGCGTTATCTTTGCGACCCTGTTAACTGCCGCGCTGGTGACCTGGTTTACTCTGCGCTTATGGCGCAATAAACGTCTGGCTCTACTCGCCGCAGTGATTTATCTCTCACTGTTTATTGTCTATGCCATTGGCACTTATGCCGTGCTCGATCCGTTTATTGCATTCTGGCTGGTGGCGGGAATGTGCAGCTTCTGGCTGGCAATGCAGGCACAGACGTGGAAAGGCAAAAGCGCGGGATTTTTGCTGCTGGGAATCACCTGCGGCATGGGGGTGATGACCAAAGGTTTTCTCGCCCTTGCCGTGCCGGTATTAAGCGTGCTGCCATGGGTTGCAACGCAAAAACGCTGGAAAGATCTCTTTATTTACGGCTGGCTGGCGGTTATCAGTTGCGTACTGACGGTTCTCCCCTGGGGACTGGCGATAGCGCAGCGGGAGCCTGACTTCTGGCACTATTTTTTCTGGGTTGAGCATATTCAACGCTTTGCAATGGATGATGCTCAGCATAGAGCTCCGTTCTGGTACTACTTGCCGGTCATCATTGCCGGTAGCCTGCCGTGGCTGGGATTACTCCCCGGAGCACTGTACACAGGCTGGAAAAACCGCAAGCATTCCGCAACCGTCTATTTATTGAGCTGGGCGGTAATGCCGCTGCTGTTTTTCTCTGTCGCCAAAGGCAAATTGCCCACCTATATTCTTTCATGCTTTGCACCTCTGGCAATGCTGATGGCGCATTACGCTTTGCTGGCAGCAAAAAATAATCCTCTGGCGTTGCGGATTAATGGCTGGATTAACATCGCTTTTGGCGTCACTGGCATTATTGCTACGTTTGTGGTCTCCCCCTGGGGACCAATGAACACGCCGGTGTGGCAAACCTTCGAGAGCTATAAAGTCTTTTGTGCATGGTCGATTTTTTCGCTATGGGCATTTTTCGGCTGGTATACCTTAACAAACGTCGAAAAAAACTGGCCTTTTGCCGCACTTTGCCCGCTTGGGCTGGCGTTGCTGGTAGGATTTTCAATTCCTGACAGAGTCATGGAAGGAAAACATCCGCAATTTTTTGTCGAGACGACACAAGAATCACTGCAGCCAAGCCGCTATATTCTTACCGATAGCGTCGGCGTTGCTGCTGGTCTGGCATGGAGCCTGAGACGTGATGACATCATCATGTATCGCCAGACAGGGGAATTGAAATACGGCCTAAATTATCCGGATGCGAAAGGGAGATTTGTCAGCGGTGATGAGTTCGCAAACTGGCTTAATCAACATCGTCAGGAGGGGGTTATTACACTCGTGCTTTCGGTTGACCGCGATGAAGATATCAACAGTCTCGCCATTCCGCCCGCAGATGCCATCGATCGTCAGGAGCGTCTGGTGCTGATTCAGTATCGGCCCAAATGATCTGGCTAACATTAGTCTTTGCCAGCTTGCTTAGCGTTGCCGGGCAGTTGTGTCAGAAACAAGCAACCTGCTTTGTGGCGATAAACAAACGGCGCAAACATATCGTGCTGTGGCTGGGACTGGCGCTGGCTTGTCTTGGCCTTGCCATGGTGCTCTGGCTGCTGGTCTTGCAGAACGTACCGGTAGGCATTGCCTACCCGATGTTAAGTCTGAATTTTGTCTGGGTGACGCTGGCTGCAGTAAAACTGTGGCACGAGCCGGTATCACTGCGTCACTGGTGTGGGGTGGCGTTCATTATTGGCGGCATTGTGATCCTCGGGAGTACGGTGTAATGGGCCTGATGTGGGGATTATTCAGCGTCATTATTGCCTCAGCTGCGCAATTAAGCCTCGGTTATGCGGCGAGTCATCTACCGCCGATGACGCACTTATGGGATTTTATCGCGGCGCTGTTAGCTTTTGGCCTGGATGCCCGGATACTGTTACTCGGGCTGCTGGGTTATCTGCTTTCCGTTTTTTGTTGGTATAAAACGCTACATAAACTTGCGTTAAGCAAAGCCTATGCCTTGCTCAGTATGAGCTATGTGCTGGTATGGATTGCATCAATGATACTTCCCGGCTGGGAAGGAACTTTTTCTCTGAAGGCACTACTGGGAGTAGCCTGTATTATGAGTGGGTTGATGCTGATTTTCCTGCCCACGACAAAACAACGTTACTGAGTTTTCTCAGCCGATTGACACTGCCGTTCCCACTCATCGGGGCTGTAGCTGCATGCCGAGAGGACTTTCACCGTATGTAGCTTTTCACGATTAATGCAGTAAAGCGCATTCTGCAAAGGGGAGAGTAAATCGCCCACTTTCACGGCGAAGTCACTCTTCACTTCGGCGATCATTTTTATCGCGCCGCCAGCATCGCAGAGCATAAGTACATGTCTGTTATCTTGTTTATCGCAGCACGATTTTTTGACCAGCCATTCCATTGCATTATCCTGTTTGCTAAGAGTTTTCACATCAATTTACAGATTAACAGATAAACTCTTTATCAACGGCAATGGAATGGCAGAAATGAGAAGTGCAACGGATGGTTAATTATTGCTGGCGTTGCACCCACTCTTTTAGCGCCTGACGTGAAATCTTAATACCACCGTTTTTCAGTTCAGGTGGAAGCGTCAGCCAACGCACCGGTTGCTGAAAACGGGCCAGCTTATCTTTCACCCATTCGCCAAGATCAACGGTTTGCTGGTCATACTCCACCACCGCTACCGGTCGATGACCAAACTCCTTGTCCGCGACGGGGACGATAAACACCTGCAAAACCGCAGGATGTGCAGCAATAACACGCTCCACCTCTTCCGGCTGAATGCCTTCGCCACCACTGAAGAACAGATTGTCTAAACGTCCGACAATTGTCAGCTTGCCATTATGCATCTCACCGCGATCGCGCGTGGCGTACCAGCCTTCGTCATTAACCAGTGGAACCAGTTGCCCGTTACGCCAGTAACCTTCTGCCATGCTGGCAGCCCGCAGCCACACTTCGTCGTTTACGATTTTCACTTCCCGACCCGGTAGCGGCGAACCGACGTCTGCCAGACCGTCGGCTTCTTTCGCACACACAGTGGAGGCAAACTCGGTCAGACCATAGCCGCAAAAGCAACGAATCCCCTGCTCGCGCGCCTGTTCCGTCAACTCGACCGGAATTGCCGCACCGCCAAGTAACACCGCTTTCAGGGAAACGGAACTGCGGTTAACCAGCAAACGCCAGAGTTGTGTTGGCACCAGTGAAGCGTGAGTACAGCCTGCCAGCATTTGCTCCAATGGCTGTTTATCACGTACCGTCATCCGCGCACCAGCGTATAACCAGCGCCACATAATTCCCTGACCGGAGACGTGAAACAGCGGTAAAGAGAGCAACCAGTCATCGTGCTCGCCAAACGGTATCAGCGATAACACACCTTGCGCACTGGCAAGATGGGCCTGATAAGTATGAACAGCGGCTTTCGGCAAACCGGTAGAGCCGGAGGTCAACGTCATTGAGCACAGACGCGTCGGCTGCCACGCAGCGGCATGTGCGCCTTCAACCAGCTGAATGTGCAGCGACGTTAACGCCGGAAACGTGTTTTCCCCATCCGGCATCAGCGCAAATTGCAGCGTCAGATTGGGCAGCAATTCTTCAAGCAACGGTTGCGGCAGCTGAGGGTTCACGGGCAACACCCGCGCCCCGCATTGCAGTAACGCCAGCCAGGCGAGCAGCGTTTGCGGCGTATTCCACGCCCGCAACATCACGCCGCTGCCCTCAACAACGCCCTGCGCCGCAAAGCCGGAGGCTAATTCATCGACGCGAGCACAAAGCTCGCGCCAGTTAAGTTGCTCGTCATTAAGACGTAAGGCGATGGCTTCTCCCCGCACTTGCCGCCAGTGACGCCACGGCCAGTCAGAGAAGATCATAACAGCCGCTCCAGTGCATCAACTTCCACTAACGGTAGCGGGCTACCCGGCCAGCGACGAACCTGCTGCGCCTGCATCAGATCCAGCGTGTCCAGCCCCGGAATGGTGTCTGGCGTTAACCAGGCGGCAATCCGCGCCAGTTGCGTTAAGCCTAAGCTCGACTCAATAGAAGAACTGATCACCGCCGTCAGCCCCAACGCGTGCGCCGCCTGCACCTGCTCACGTACTTTCTCCAGGCTGCCCGTGAGCGTGGGTTTGATAACTACCGCGCGCACGCCCTGTTCAGCGACAAAGGCAAAATCCGGCTCGCGCGAGCTTTCATCCCAGGCAATGGCAATGCCGGTTTCACGGGCAAAGGCGCGGGAATCCTCGCGGGTTTTGCACGGTTCTTCGAGAAACGCGATGCGGCCGCGATAATCCGGGTTAACGTATTTGGCAAACTGCTGGCCTTTCAGCGGCGTCCAGGCGCGATTCGCATCAAGACGCAAATGCAGATCCGGAATGGCCTCCAGCAACAGATTCACCACCATGCCGTCGCGCACCGCTTCGTACAATCCCACCTTGACCTTCGCCACTTTCTCACCTGGCATATCGGCAAGTTTCAGGATCAGATCGTCCGGATCGCCATTACACAGTGGTGCCGCACGATAATTGGCCGCCTGTGGTAACGTGTCTGCCAGCTCCGCCAATGCACAGCTTACGCCAAAGGCGACGGAAGGCATTTGCGGTAATTCGCAATCGCCTGCCAGCCAGTTATTTACCCAGGCAAGCAGCGCACTTTGCGCCTCTTCCCAGGTTTCCTGACTGAAGCCCGGCAGTGGGGAGATCTCCCCCCACCCTTCGCGCTCGCCCTCACGCAGGCAAACATACAGCCCGTCGCGGGTTTTTAACCGCCTGTCGCGCAGAACCACCCCCGCGTCCATGGGGATCTGCCAGCGGTATACCTGCGCGCTACGCATTACGGATTCCGTTTAAATTTGCTGAAGTCAGGCTGACGTTTCTGGTTGAAGGCGTTGCGACCTTCCTGACCTTCTTCTGTCATGTAGAACAGCATGGTGGCATTGCCCGCCAGCTCCTGCAGACCCGCCTGACCGTCACAGTCAGCGTTCAGCGCAGCTTTCAGGCAACGCAGCGCCATCGGGCTGTTTTGCAGCATTTCGCGGCACCAACGCACGGTTTCTTTTTCCAGATCTGCCAGCGGCACCACGGTGTTCACAAGGCCCATATCCAGCGCCTGTTTCGCGTCGTACTGACGGCACAGGAACCAGATTTCACGCGCTTTTTTCTGCCCAACAATGCGCGCCATATAGGAAGCGCCCCAGCCACCATCGAAGGAACCGACTTTCGGGCCAGTCTGACCGAAGATGGCGTTTTCCGCCGCGATGGTCAGGTCGCACATCATGTGCAGAACGTGACCGCCGCCGATGGAGTAACCCGCTACCATCGCGACAACCGGTTTCGGACAGGTACGGATCTGACGCTGGAAGTCCAGCACATTCAGATGATGTACGCCGGAATCATCTTTATAGCCGCCGTAATCGCCACGCACTTTCTGGTCGCCACCAGAGCAGAACGCTTTATCGCCTGCACCAGTCAGAATAATTACGCCGATGTTATCGTCATAACGCGCATCTGCCAGTGCCTGGATCATCTCTTTTACCGTCAGAGGACGAAAGGCATTGCGCACCTGCGGACGATTAATGGTGATTTTTGCGATACCGTCGGTGGATTTTTCATAACGAATGTCCTCGAAACCTTCGGAGCAGTCGTGCCATTCAACCGGTGCGTAAAGCATTGCTTCATCAGGATAAATCATATTGTGTCCTTTAGTCAGAAACGCAAGATCTGCGCCAGACTTGCGATTACGCCAGCGGGATTTTCCCGGTGCGCGTTATGTCCGGCGCGAGGAATGACATGGCAGTCGGCAGCCAGTTCCGCCGCCAGAGCGCGGAATTTGCTGTCACGTTCACCACATAAATAATAAAACGCAAATGTGCGGGCGCTAAGGTTAGCACGTAAATCAGGCTGGACGGCGAGAGAAGTGGCCTCCAGCATAGTAGCAAGCGTTACACCGTTATTGTGGCTACGCAGCGCCACCAGCTCCCGGCGTTGATCGTCATTGAGCGAGGCAAAGACAGGCTGTTGATACCAGTCGGCAAATACCGCCGTTAATGGTTCTGTGCGAAAACGCTGCGCCCATTGGCGATCGGAAAGCAGACGTTCCGTGCGTTGTTCAGCACTTTGCAATCCCGGATGCCCGCCTTCGACCACAACCCCACTCAGCCCCGGCATCCCCTGACAAGCCGCCATCATCGCCACCCGTCCGCCAAGCGAGTACCCCACCAGCCAGAAGTTAAGGATGTTGTAACTAACCAGAGTTTTACGCAGTAAGCCGGTGACATCATCAAATCCATCGACGCTAATTGCTGCCGAACCACCGTGACCTGGGAGATCAACATACAACCGCGAGTAGTCGGCAAACGCCTCGCCCACTTCTTGCCATTCATGGCAATCGCCGGAAAAACCGTGCAAAAACACCAGCCAGGGTAAACCTGGTTTGCCGTGTTTTGCCTGCGCGTGCAGGATCATAAATGGCTTACCTGCGCCAGCAGTTGCTGGAGGGTTTGCGCACCATCGGTGTCGTTAACCACCATTTCAATTACCGTGGTGGTCGGCGTGCGCCAAGCGTCGGCAAGTGCCGTTTCAAGTTCCTGCCAGTTTTGCGGACGATGATATTTCAGCTCGAACATCGCGGCGGCGTGCTCAAAATGGACGTTTTGCGGCATCAGATAGAAACGCTCACGCTCGCTTTTCGGTGTCGGCAGCAGCGAGAAAATTTGCCCGCCGTTGTTGTTCACCACAATTAATACCAGCGGCGCGGAAACCTGGCGCAATAGCGCCAGCGCGTTGAGATCGTAAAGTGCTGAGAGATCGCCCACAATCGCCAGCGTCGGTTTGCCACTGGCCCGCTGAACGCCTGCGGCAGTAGAAAGCAGCCCGTCAATACCGCTGGCCCCACGATTGCTGTACACCGGGTAACCTGCCGGAAGTTGCGAAAGCGCATCAATCAGACGTACCACCAGGCTGTTACCGACAAACAATTGCCCCTGTTCAGGCAGATAGTCGCTGATGCGATGCGCTAGTTGTGCTTCGCCAAACGCATCGCGACGGGCAATAACCGCCTGCATTGCCTGTTCCGCCAGGCGCGGGATTTCAACGCACCAGGGCTGGCGTTTTTCTGCCGGATGCAGCTCCAGCCAGTCGGCAATATTGGCAATTAAGCGGCGTCCGCGATGGTGTGCTGGATCAAGTCGACCTTCAATGTCATCAACAATCCAGTACTCTTCGGGTTCACAGCTTGCCTGCCATTGCAGGAGCCGTTTGCCCGTCAGGCTGCTGCCCAGTTGCACCACAATCTGCGCCTGTTGCAGTTCGCTGGTCGCTTTGGCATTGCCTAACCAGAGATCGGCACACGGCAGCGGCTGTCCGGTTTGCGACAGGACGTCGCCAATCAGCGGCCAGCCAAGAGTTTGCGCCCACAGAGCAACTTTTTTGCCCTCTTCCGCACTCATGCGACCAGCAACCACCACGCCGCGCTTTTGTCGCCAGAAGAACCAGTCACGCTGTTTTTCACTTTCCAGACGAGGCGCTTCACGCAGCCACGGTTTATCGTCCTGCCACCAGTCGCCAAGACGCTGTTGCCAACTAAGCCCGAAGTCGTCCATCTCGCCATATAGCGGTTCAGCAAACGGGCAGTTGATATGGACTCCTCCAGCATGAAGCGTACCAAGGGCGTGGTCGATAGTAGAGACCAGCCAACGGGCAGAAATATCCTGCGTCGGGCGCGGCAGTGAAATGCTATGCGTAGGATGAGAGGCGAACATTCCCGGCTGACGAATCGCCTGATTCGCGCCGCAGTCAATGAGCTCCGGCGGGCGATCGGCGGTTAACAGGATCAGTTTTTCTCCGGTTAACCCAGCTTCTATTAGTGCCGGATAGAGATTTGCTACCGCCGTGCCGGAGGTCACAATCACCGCCACCGGCTGCTTGCTGACTTTCGCCAGCCCCAGCGCCAGATGCCCCAGTCCACGCTCATCAAAATGGGTGTGGTGAATAAATGCGGAATTCTCCGCCGCCGCTAACGTTAACGGTGTAGAACGCGAGCCAGGGGCGATACAGATGTGTCTGACGCCGTGACGCGTTAATGCTTCCAGAATGACCGCCGCCCAGCGTCGGTTAAATGCGCTTACTGACATGAGTTTGTCCGGTATCAATATTGCGGCTAAGTATAAGGAGCTACAAAAATAGATTATTGATATGAATCGGTAATGATGCGACTCATTACTCTTCCATTTGTAATAAAGTACGCAGCCCTGCCGCTTTGTTGTCGATTTCCTGCCACTCTTGCTCGGGGTCAGAACCACGGACAATGCCCGCGCCAGCATATAATCGCACGACATTGCCGCTAATTTTTGCTGAGCGCAGGGAAACGCAGAATTCGCTTTGTTGTAACGAAAGATAGCCCGCGGAACCGGCATACCATTCACGGGTGAACGGTTCGTGACGGGCGATAAACTGCCGCGCCAGGTCACGCGGTAAGCCCGCAACCGCGGCCGTTGGCTGCAACTGATTTAAACAGATCACATCATCCGCTTTGTTGAGTGAAGTCCAGATACAGCGGCGCAGATGCTGCACTTTACGCAGACGCAGTACCTGCGGTGGTAAAACATCCAGCGTCTGGGTATCGGCCTGCAATCGTTGGCAGATATCTTCCACCACCAGCATGTTCTCGCGCTGGTTTTTATCATCCGCCATCAGCCACTCGCCCAACTGCTGCGCCTGCTTATCATCAGGATGATTTGCTACCGTTCCCGCCAGCGCTTCAGTACGCAGCGCTTTGGCACGCCGCCGCCATAGCCGCTCAGGAGACGAACCCAGAAACGCGGTCTCGCCATCAAAGGCCATAAAGAAATGATAGCAGTTCAGATTGAGCCGACGGCTGGCTGCCATCATCGCCGCTGCGTTAACCGGGCTTGCAAAATGCAGGTCGGTCGCCCGTGCAAGAACGACTTTGTCGAGTTCACCTTCGGCGATAGTTTGCGTTGCCAGTTCGATTAATCGCGTCCAGCCCGTTTTGTCCGGCCAGTGTTGTTCTCGCGTGGTGGTTAAATGTAACCCTGGCAGGGACTTGATACTCACCAGTGTGGCGATAAATTCTTTTGCCTTTATCGCATCGTGCTGAAGGGAGCTTTCGCTGAATAGCGTCAGCCGCAGCGTGGCTTTACCGCCACAGCGTCGCCATTCCAGGCGGGGTAAAAGTAAATTGCCCTGCGACGGGTCAAACGCATTCAGCCCCCAGATGCGTAAGTCGGCATGTTCCGGGTGCTGGTGAAGAAAACGTTGCGCCTGGTCCAACGAGGTAAAATGGGTAATCGCGCCCAGGACGGCAGCTTCTTCATCACCATTACGTTGTTGCCAGTAGAATTGCGGATACGTTTGCTGACTGGCCAGCCAGCTCAAGGCATCAAAAGCATCTTTGAGAGGGAAAGGAGTATCAATAACCCGAATGCCGGGTGTCGCTGGAATCTCTTGCGACAAAAGGCGCAGTAGATTTTCCAGCGCCGTAGTGAGTGATTGCACGCGGACCTCTCCCTGTTAAAAGCCTCACATTATACGGGGTACTACAAAAAAAATGCAGTACCCCGGTGTAGGGAGGTTTTAACGGCGTGCCAGCAACAGTCCTAATACCAGCCCAACGGCCGCGCCCACCCCAATTCCTTGCCAGGGTTTTTCGTGGACGTAGTCATCAGCACGATAAACAGCCTGCTTCGCCCGATAGTAATAACTGTCTGAAGCCTGGCTAACCCGTTTTTTCACATCATCCAGCGCTTTTTCTGCACGCGCTTTCAGCTCAACATATTTCTGATCGGCGGGATCGCCAGAGGAGCGGAGCACCTCTTCCAGTGTTTCACTAAGCAGCGTCAGGTCGTCATCGATACGTGTATCACCAAACTGATTAGACATTCTCGTTCTCCATTTGCGTAAAACCTGTCACTAACTATAGACAATGGTTATTGATTACGCCTGAATTACCTCGCGTGCCATCCCAATGTGTGGGATACCATCTTCTTCATAGACCTCCGTCACAGGGATAAAGCCAAAACTTTGGTAGAAGTTTTGCAGATGCGCCTGCGCCCCGAGGTAAACAGGTTTATCAGGCCAGTGACGCGTACATGTTTCGAGTGTTTTACTCATCAGCTGCTGCCCCACTTTTTCGCCACGCAACGCTTCACTGACAATCACCCGACCTATAACGACCGGCTCAAGATCATCATCACTTTTCAGAATCCTCGCATACGCCACCAGTTCATCATTTTTCCAACCGAGAATATGGCGATTATCCCCCGTCAAATCATCACCATCGATATCCTGATAAGGGCAATTCTGCTCAACAACAAAAACCGCGCAACGCAGTTGTAATAAGGCATAAAGCTGGGAAACCGATAATTCAGAGTGATGCAGATCTTGCCATTCAATCATAATGCTCTCCTTTTAGATGTATGCCTTATACTAGCCGGAATATTTTTTGAAACGTGATGAACTCATGGAATTAATTTTTTTAGGTACTTCAGCCGGTGTGCCAACCCGTACGCGCAATGTCACGGCAATATTGCTTAACCTGCAACATCCGACCCAGAGCGGGCTTTGGTTGTTTGACTGCGGTGAAGGCACCCAGCATCAGCTACTGCATACCGCCTTTAACCCTGGAAAACTGGACAAGATTTTTATCAGCCATCTTCATGGCGATCATCTCTTTGGTTTACCCGGCTTGCTGTGCAGTCGTTCTATGTCTGGTATTGTCCAACCCTTAACGATTTATGGTCCGCAAGGTCTCCGTGAATTTGTGGAGACTGCGCTGCGGATTAGCGGCTCATGGACCGATTATCCGCTGGAAATTGTCGAAATTGGCGCTGGCGAAATTTTCGATGATGGCCTGCGCAAAGTAACCGCTTATCCGCTGGTACACCCACTGGAATGTTATGGCTATCGTATTGAAGAACATGATAAACCGGGTGCATTAAATGCCCAGGCATTAAAAGCTGCTGGCGTGCCGCCTGGCCCACTGTTTCAGGCATTAAAAGCGGGCAAAACAATCACGCTGGAAGATGGAAGGCAGATTAACGGCGCAGATTACTTAGCTGCTCCAGTGCCAGGTAAAGCGCTCGCTATTTTCGGCGATACCGGCCCCTGCGATGCCGCACTTGACCTGGCTAAAGGTGTCGATGTCATGGTGCACGAAGCGACGCTGGATATAACCATGGAAGCCAAAGCCAATAGTCGCGGTCATAGCTCTACACGCCAGGCTGCGACACTGGCCCGTGAGGCTGGAGTCGGTAAGCTAATCATTACCCACGTCAGCTCGCGCTATGATGACAAAGGTTGTCAGCACCTGTTACGTGAATGCAGGTCAATTTTCCCGGCGACTGAACTGGCGCATGATTTCACCGTGTTTAACGTTTAACTCTGCCTATTATTAAAAACAGGGCGAAACTTGCCCTGTTATCGTAACCCGCGCTACATATATCCACCCACACGGGCATATTGAGCGATTTTTGATATTTATTCATCTCCTTACGCACTATATTCAGAGCAATAAGTTGCCTCTTTTTATCTTCATTTAGCACAACCTTTGCAACTAAAAGGAGCCTATGATGGTTACAGTTGTCAGCAATTATTGTCAATTATCTCAAACCCAACTCAGTCAGACATTTGCAGAAAAATTTACTGTGACCGATGAATTACTGCAGTCTTTAAAAAAAACAGCGTTATCCGGAGATGAAGAAAGTATTGAGTTACTGCATAACATTGCGTTAGGTTATGATGAATTTGGAAAAAAAGCTGAAGATATTCTTTACCATATTGTTAGAAACCCAACAAATGATACCCTATCGATTATCAAGCTTATAAAAAATGCCTGTTTAAAATTATATAATTTGGCACATACCGCAACCAAACACCCCCTCAAATCACATAATTCAGATAATCTCCTGTTCAAAAAACTATTCTCCCCTTCGAAATTAATGACAATTATCGGTGAGGACATTCCTCTCATATCAGAAAAACAGTCGCTTTCAAAGGTACTTTTAAATGATAAGAATAATGAACTGAGCGATGGTACAAACTTCTGGGATAAAAATCGTCAATTAACCACGGATGAAATAGATTGCTATCTTCAGAAGATCGCCGCTAATGCAAAAAATACTCAAGTCAATTATCCTACTGGTCTCTACCTCCCCGATTCCAACATCACTTACCTGGAAATCGCTCTCAATGATAATATTAAGAGCGATCCATCATGGCCGAAAGAAGTCCAGTTATTCCCCATAAATACTGGCGGACACTGGATATTAGTTTCGCTACAAAAAATAGTTAATGAAAAAAATAACACACAACAAATAAAATGCGTCATATTCAACTCATTACGTGCACTAGGCCATGATAAAGAAAATTCACTTAAGCGTGTCATTAATAGTTTCAATTCTAAATTCATGGGAGAAATGCCGAATAATAAGAATATAACAGATCATTTAACTGAACAAGAGATAACATTTTTACATGCCGATCTTCAGCAATACTTAAGCCAAAGTTGCGGTGCATTTGTGTGCATGGCAGCCAAAGAAGTAATTGAACAAAGGGAAAGCAATTCTGACAGCGCTCCCTATACGTTATTAAAAAACTATGCTGACAGATTTAAAAAATATTCAGCAGAAGAGCAGTACGAAATTGATTTTCAACATCGACTGGTCAACAGAAATTTTTATTTGGATAAATATAGCGATGCAAATATCAATGATTATTATAGAGACTTAGAAATAAAACACTCACAACCCCAAAATAGAGCATCAGGCAAAAGAGTAAGTTAACATCATTGTTAGTCAATTCGACCAGTCAGCAAATATGCTGACTGATCGAACATAGTTTGCTAAAAAGTCATCACGGACCGATGTCAGTCACACCATCCGCCAGTTCAACCAGGCGAATAAATTCCGCCCTGTAACCCTGTGGATCTTCCCCTTTTGCCTGCTGAGCCCACTGTTTTATCTGCTGCCATGAGATTTCGTCCAGGTATTCAGAACCGCGTAACTTTTGCCCATATGCAGCTACTGCTGCGCGAAAACGCATATCTTCAGAGGGCGCGTTTATTATTGGCCCCAGCGGGAATTCAACTAACTGACTTTCTTTTCCCTGCGGGTATTTCCAGCGAATTTTTAACCAGGCCAGTTCTTTCGTTTTGTCCGATTTCGCTGATTTGTTATCCGGGGCATAGCGTAACTTATCAATTGATGCTTTTTGCCCGTTCAGCGTTAATTCAAATAACAACGTTATATGTTTGCCTGCGCCAATATCCCCCGCATCAACGTTGTCGTTATTAAAATCTTCCGCCCGAAGTTGGCGCTTTTCATAACCAATCTGACGGTATTCCGTTACCCACGCGGGGTTAAACTCAATTTGCGCTTTGACATCTTTTGCTACGGTAATCAACGTCTGCCGCATTTCACTGTTCAATACTTTCTGCGCTTCAGAGAGGGTATCAATGTAGCTGTAGTTACCGTTGCCAACATCGGCAATTCGCACCATCATTGCCTCGTTGTAATTGTCATCCCCCACGCCAAACGTCGACAGAGTAACACCGGACTCCCGCTGTTTTTTGACCATTGATTCAATCGATTTTGGATCGTCAATACCAACGTTAAAGTCACCGTCAGTGGCCAATAAAATGCGATTGATACCGCCCTTAATAAACCCCTTCGCCGCCTGCTGATAAGCCAGTTCCAGCCCGGCACCGCCATTGGTACTGCCTTCGGCATCCAGCGAATCAATTGCGGCATTAATTTCCGCCTTATGACTCCCGGAGATAGAAGGCAATGCAATACGGGAGTCGCCAGCGTAGGTCACGATAGCAATGTTATCCTGCTCACGAAGTTCTTTGACCAATAATTTCAACGAAGACTGGATAAGTGGCAAACGTTCATCAGAAATCATTGAACCAGAAGTGTCGATAAGAAAGACCAGATTAGAAGCTGGTAACTCTTCACTTTTGCGATCTTTCGCCAGGATATCAACTTTCAGCAATGTTCGCTGTTCATTCCATGGTGCAGGTGCCAATTCGTAGCGCATAGCGAAAGGTATTGGCTTAGAGGCCGGAATAGATTGTTTGTCTTTGATATCCCAATCAGACGGGAAATAATTGACTATCTCCTCCACCCGCACAGCGTCTGGCGGAGGTAACAGCCCTTGATTGAGGAAACGCCGTACATTCGCATAACTGCCAGTGTCAACGTCAAGACTAAACGTCGCCAACGGATTTTGCGCTACCTGCTTAACCGGATTATCATCGAACTGCTGATAGCGAGCGGTTCCTGGATTTGCGACATGTGTAGCTTTTGCTTTAGCCGCTCTTGCAAATGTTGGCGCTTCCTGCAATCGCCCCTGTAAAGCCTGTTTGTCTGAATATTGTTGCACTTCTTGCTGGGCCAAGACTTTCGCGGCGGCGGCGCTTTGCTCAGCCTCTTTTATTGCAGCTTGCTGCGCGGCAAGCACTTGCTGCTCTGTTGGAGTACTGGGTTGTTGTTGCTGACTTTCCTTATTCTCAGGTTCCGGCCCACATCCTGACAAAATCAAACTACTCATAAGCAACATGATTATATTTTTATTTCGCATATAAAATCCTTTTAAATAAACTCAGGCACCAGACATAAAATATACTCTTTGTATAATCCTGCTAATCTTAATAAAATACAATATCGAAACCTATAACAAATAATGATTCAATAACGCAACCCATTAATAATTTGCATATGAAAAAAATAAACTTTGCTTTTATTATATTAATTCTGTTTTCACTCCCTCTGATTATTTTTTACCAACCCTGGGTCAATGCATTACCGCCAACGCCCCGACACACAAGTCCTGAGCAATTAGAAAAAACAGTTCGTTATCTTACACAAACTGTGCATCCCCGTAGTGCCGACAATATTGATAATCTGAAAAGGTCCGCAGAATATATAAAAGAGGTCTTTATCAGTAGCGGTGCCAGCGTTACCGCGCAGGACGTCCCCATTACGGGAGGTCCCTACAAAAACATTGTTGCTGATTATGGTCCTGCCGATGGACCGCTGATTATTATTGGTGCGCACTATGATTCTGTCAGCAGTTATGAAAACGATCAATTGACCTATACGCCGGGCGCGGATGATAACGCCAGCGGCGTGGCAGGATTACTCGAACTGGCACGTTTGTTACAGCAGCAAGCACCGAAAACTGGCGTGCAGCTGGTCGCCTATGCGTCGGAACAACCGCCCTTCTTTCGTAGCGATGAAATGGGGAGCGCGGTACATGCAGCTTCGCTTGAGCGTCCAGTTAGATTAATGATAGCGCTGGAGATGATTGGCTATTACGACTCTGCGCCTGGTAGTCAGGATTACCCTTACCCGGCAATGTCCTGGCTTTATCCCGATCGGGGAGACTTTATTGCCGTGGTCGGCAGAATGCAGGATATCAACGCCGTTCGTCAGCTAAAAGCGGCATTGTTGTCATCTCAGGATTTATCTGTTTATTCTATGAATGCCCCAGGGTTTATTCCCGGTATTGATTTCTCTGATCACCTTAATTATTGGCAACACGATATTCCCGCCGTAATGATTACCGACACCGCTTTTTATCGTAATAAACAATACCACTTGCCCGGTGATACCGCAGACAGATTGAATTATCAGAAAATGGCTCAGGTAGTGGATGGGGTTATAACTTTGTTATACAACAGTAAATAATAAAAATTTCTCGAGGCGGGTCCAGAAAAAGCGACATGTACATTTTATTTTCCCTCGTCTGTTTTAAGATGCGAAACATGAAATTCAACGGAGGAAAATAAAATGGGAATGATTGGCTATTTTGCAGAAATTGACTCAGAAAAGATTAACCAACTTCTTGAGTCTACTCAAAAACCTTTGATGGATAATATACATGACACGCTTTCAGGATTACGCCGACTGGATATTGATAAACGCTGGGATTTTTTACACTTTGGGCTGACAGGCACCTCTGCTTTTGATCCCGCGAAGAATGATCCGCTGAGTCGTGCCGTGCTTGGTGAACACAGCCTCGAAGATGGCATAGATGGCTTCCTGGGATTGACCTGGAATCTGGAGTTAGCCGCGACAATCGATCGCCTGGAATCACTGGATCGAAGTGAGCTGCGTAAACAGTTTTCCATTAAACGACTCAATGAAATGGAGATTTACCCTGGTGTGACTTTTTCAGAAGAGTTAGAGGGGCAACTCTTTGCTTCGATCATGCTTGATATGGAAAAGCTGATTAGTGCATATCGACGTATGCTGCGACAAGGGAATCATGCGCTGACGGTTATTGTTGGGTGATGGGGTCAGGGCACCAAAAAAAACCGCCGAACTTGTCGGCGGCTTTCTGACTTACGAACTGACAGCTTACATCAGCGGCATTGCCAAACGCACAATGCTAATCAGCGGTTGCGGCCATACACCCAGCACCAGTACCAACAGTGCAGAGATCAGCACCACGATACCACCTGCGCTGTACTGCCAGTTTGATGGTGCATCGCGACCCGGTTGTTCCGGGGCGTGCAGGTATAAGCTCACCGCTACGCGCAGGTAGTAATAGAGGCCGATTGCCGAACCGACAACCACGGCACCCACCAGCCACCACAAGTGTGCCTGGACACCGACCGCCAGCACGTAGAACTTACCGATAAAGCCCAGCGTCATCGGGATACCGGCCAGAGACAGCATCATCACCGTCATCACCGCCGCGAGGATCGGACGATGCCAGAACAGACCGCGGTAAGAGAACAGGGAATCAGCATCCGGGCCACGGTACGGGCTGGACATCAGGCTGACTACGCCAAATGCGCCGAGGCTGCTGAACAGATAACCGGCCAGGTAAACCCCTACCGCTTCCATCGACATCTCGCCAGTTTGCAGCGCAATCAGCGCCACCAGCAGATAGCCGAGGTGAGAGATAGACGAGTAACCGAGCAGACGTTTGATATTGGTCTGGCTCAGTGCCATCAGGTTACCGAAGATGATAGAGGCAAAGGCGATAATCGCCAGCACCACGCGAATCGCTTCACTGTCACCCACCGGAGCGTAAAGGAACAGACGCATCACCACGCCGAAGATAGCGATTTTGCTCGCCGTCGCCAGGAAGGTAGAAACCGGCGCAGGCGCGCCCTGGTATACGTCTGGTGTCCACAGGTGGAACGGCACCAGAGAGAGCTTGAAGCCGAGGCCGACAATCATCAGGCCAAAACCTGCCAGCAACAGCGGCTCGTTGAGCATGCCGTCGCCAAGGTTTTTACCCAGTGCAACGAACGACAGGTCGCCAGACTGCGCGTACACCAGTGCCATACCAAACAGCAGGAAAGAAGACGCTGCAGCAGAAAGGATGGTGTATTTGATACTGGCTTCCAGCGAACGTTTCTGGCGGAAAGCGTAACCGACCAGGCCAAACAGCGGCAAAGAGATCAGTTCAATACCGAGGAACAGAGACGCCAGATGGTTGGCATTCGCCAGCAGGATCCCGCCCAGCGCGGCAATTAACACCAACAGGTAGAACTCGTCCTTGTTGTCGTTATAGCCTTCAAGCCACGGGTAGGCGAAAGTACAGGTGGCGAGGCTCGCCAGCAGGACCAGCCCGGTGTAAAGCATGGCGAAACCATCAACACGCATCAGCGGCGTAACGTCCATAGCGCCCGCCTGGCCGACAAACCAGAGCGAAACCAGCGCCGCGTTAAGCCCAATAACCGAGAGCGTAGCGTTGAGGAAATGATTGCGTCGCCACGCAATGGAGAGCATCACAACCACCACCGTCAAGCCGACGATCAGCAACGGTAGCAGTGCGATCAGGTTTTGTGGAGTTATTGTCATGGCGATTTACGGCCTTGTAGTAGTAACGGAATTAACAAACCACTGCTGGATATTGCCAATCGCGGAATGCGAGGTATCCAGAATCGGCTGCGGATAGAAGCCCAGCAGTACCAGCAGCACCACCAGCAACAGGATCATAAACAGCTCACGCAGCGACATCCCTGGTAGTTCTTTGCTGGCAATCTCGCTTTTCGCTTTACCGAAGTAAGCGCGATGAAGCATCGCCAGCGAATAAACAGAAGCAAAGACCAGCCCGAAGGTAGAGATAACGGTAATCATCGGGACAACCTGGAAGCTGCCGAACAGGATCATAAATTCGCCGACGAAGTTACCGGTGCCTGGCATCCCAAGCGTTGCCACTGCAAAGAACAGCGACAGTGCTGGCAGCCATTTCATTTTGCTCCACAGACCGCCCATCATGCGCATATCGCGGGTATGGATACGTTCATAAAGCTGACCGCAGAGAATAAACAGACCCGCCGCCGACAAGCCGTGAGCAATCATCTGAATGACCGCGCCCTGGTAGGCCAACTGGCTGCCGGTGTAGATAGCAATCAGCACAAAGCCCATGTGGGAAACCGAGGTGTAGGCGATCAGACGTTTGATATCGGTCTGGGCGAAGGCCATCCACGCACCGTAGAAGATGCCAATAACACCCAGCCACATAGCGATTGGTGCAAACTCTGCCGACGCGTTCGGGAACAGCGGCAGGGAGAAACGCAGCAAACCGTAAGCGGCAGTTTTCAGCAAGATCCCCGCGAGGTCAACGGAACCGGCGGTCGGAGCCTGGGAGTGCGCATCCGGCAGCCAGCCATGCAGCGGAACCACCGGCATTTTCACCGCAAATGCGATGAAGAAGCCCAGCATCAGCAAATATTCCACGCCGTTAGACATTGGCGTATTCAGCAGCTCTTCATAGTTGAAGGTCCAGACGCCAGTCGCATTGTAGTGAACAAAAACCAGCGCCAGGATGGCGATCAGCATCACCAGACCACTCGCCTGGGTGTAAATGAAGAACTTGGTTGCCGCCGTGATACGCGTTTTACCGTCAGAAGCTTTATGCCCCCACAGTGCGATCAGGAAGTACATCGGCACCAGCATCATTTCCCAGAAGAAGAAGAACAGGAACATGTCGATGGCAAGGAACACGCCGATAACGCCGCCCAGGATCCACATCAGGTTGAGGTGGAAGAAGCCCTGATATTTTTCGATCTCTTTCCACGAACAGAGTACCGCCAGCACACCGAGCAGACCGGTCAGCACGACCATCAGCAGCGATAGCCCGTCAATGGCGAGATGGATAGAGATACCAAAACGCGGGATCCACGGCATGTCGAATTCAGACTGCCACTGCGGAATTCCGGCGGATTGCGTCAGTGAATAACCGCCCTGCAACCACAGTTGCAGCGACAGCGCCAGCGTCAATCCCATGGTGATCAGCGCGATCCAGCGCGGCACCTTGACGCCAAAGCGTTCGGTCTGCCAGCACAGGAAGCCGCCGATAAAGGGAATTAATATTAGCCAGGGTAGTAACATGGCGATCTTTATTCCTTGTAAAAGTCCCGTCAGGACCGGATTTTCAACGAATTCTCACGACAGAAAATTCTCTTCGGATTGTGGTTGTAGTGTCGGATGCGCCGCGAAGGCGGCTTATCCGACCTACGTTCTTATATGCCCAGGGGCAAGCCCACAATCCTTAACTCAACGCAGTACCATCAACAGTGCCAGCACCACGACCGCACCGATGCTCATGGATGCCACATACCAGCGCAGATAACCGTTCTCGCTTAACAGCAGACCTTTACCTGCAAAGCGGGAAAGGACAGCCGGGATGTTCATCATTGAGTTCAGCGGATCGCGTTTCAGCAACCAGGCAATACCCAGGAACGGCTTGACGAACACTTTGTCGTACAGCCAGTCAAAGCCCCAGGCGTTGTACCACCAGGTACCCAGCAGACGGCCCGGCGCACTGTTGGCGATGGAGGTCACCAGAGTACGTTTACCCAGCCACAGCCAGGCTGCCAGCAGAATACCAACCACCGCGATCACGCCAGAGGTAATTTCCAGGGTCAACATGCTGCCGTGCGCCAGTTCCGTAGTTTGCGGAAGCACGCCCTGCAGCGGCGGTACAATCAGTGCGCCAACGAAGGTGGAAAGGATCAGCAGCACAATCAGCGGCAGGCTGTGAGTAATCCCTTTCACGGCGTGAGCGTGAATTTGTTCTTTCCCGTGGAAGACGATGAAAATCATACGGAAGGTGTAGAGCGAGGTCATAAACGCACCGACCAGACCTGCCACCATCAGATTGATATGACCATTCGCCATCGCACCCGCGAGGATCTCATCCTTACTGAAGAAGCCCGCAGTAACCAGCGGCAGTGCCGACAGTGCTGCACCACCCACCAGGAAGCAGAGATAAACCAGCGGAATAGATTTACGCAGACCGCCCATCTTGAAGATGTTCTGTTCGTGATGGCAGGCCAGAATGACGGAACCGGATGCCAGGAACAGCAGCGCTTTAAAGAACGCGTGGGTCATCAAGTGGAAAATCGCCGCATCCCATGCCTGTACGCCAAGCGCAAGGAACATGTAGCCAATCTGGCTCATGGTGGAGTAAGCGAGAACACGTTTGATGTCGGTCTGTACCAGCGCGGCAAAACCGGCCAGCAGCAGCGTAACTGCCCCGACAATACCCACCAGATGCAGAACTTCTGGTGTCATCAGGAACAGGCCGTGGGTACGGGCGATCAGGTAGACACCCGCGGTTACCATTGTTGCAGCGTGGATCAGCGCGGAGACAGGCGTCGGGCCCGCCATCGCGTCGGCAAGCCATGTCTGCAACGGCAGCTGCGCAGATTTACCAACCGCACCGCCCAGCAGCATCAGCGTCGCCCACATCAGCATGTTATTGCCGTCAGCAAAGTGCGCGGGTGCCAGTTCTACCATTTCACGGAAGTTCAGGGTGCCCAGTTCGTTGTAGAGAATGAACAGCGCGAAAGCGAGGAACACGTCACCCACACGGGTCACGACAAACGCTTTCATTGCCGCTGCGCCATTCTTCGGATCGGTGTAATAGAAACCGATCAACAGATAGGAGCACAGGCCCACGCCTTCCCAGCCGAGGTACATCAGCAGCAGGTTGTCGGCAAGAACCAGAACCACCATGCTGGCGATGAACAGGTTGGTGTAGGCGAAGAAGCGAGAGTAGCCCTCTTCACCACGCATATACCAGGAGGCGTACATGTGAATAAGGAAACCGACACCGGTGACCACCGAGAGCATGGTCAGCGACAGGCCGTCCAGCACCAGATTGAAACCGATGTTAAAGTCGCCTACCGACATCCATGTCCACAGCGGCTGGCTGTATGCCTGCTCGCCGTTAGCGAAAAAGTCAACGCCGATAAAGGCGGTTACCAGCGCCGCCAGGCCCACAGAGCCTACGCCCACGATCGCCGAGACATTTTCAGACCAGCGCCCACGGGAGAACGCCAGCAGGACGAAGCCAATCAATGGCAAAATAATGGTTAAGGCAAGCATGTTCATCCGCGCATCTCACTTACTGAATCGATGTTCAGGTTCTGGCGACGACGGTGAAGTTGCAGCAGCAGCGCAAGGCCGATACTCGCTTCCGCCGCCGCGAGGCTGATGGCGAGAATGTACATCACCTGACCGTCGGTCTGACCCCAGTAGCTTCCGGCGACCACAAAGGCCAGCGCAGAGGCGTTAATCATGATTTCCAGACCAATCAGCATAAAGAGCAGATTGCGACGGATAACCAGACCGGTTAAGCCAAGAACGAATAAGATTGCCGCGAGGATCAGTCCATGTTGTAAGGGGATCATGCGTGCTCCTCCGTTTTTCTTTTCGCGCTGTCGTCTTTACGATTGCTCAGCACTTCACCCGCACGCTCTTCACGACCGACGTGGAAGGCCACAACCAGACCAGCCAGCAGCAGCATAGAAGCCAGTTCCACCGCCAGTACGTAAGGCCCGAACAGCGTAATACCCACTGCTTTAGCACTGATTGGCGTACCGTCGATACCCTGATCGTTAACACCGAGAATGGCGTAAACAATCACCACCAGCATGATGGCTGACAAAATTGCCGGACCAATCCACACCTGCGGTTTCAGCCACTGGCGTTCCTGTTCGATTTCCGAACCGCCCAGGTTGAGCATCATCACCACGAACACGAACAGCACCATAATGGCACCCGCGTAGACGATAATTTCCAGCGCACCGGCGAAGTAAGCGCCCAGTGAGAAGAACACCCCGGAAATCGCCAGCAGCGAAATAATCAGGTACAGCAATGCGTGTACCGGATTGGTATGGGTGATCACTCGCAAGGTCGCAAGTATGGCTATCAGGCCACAGATATAAAAAGCGAACTCCATTGCCCCTCTCCTTACGGTAACAGGCTCTTGACGTCGATAGGCTTGGCTTCGTTCTCTGCTTCGCCCTTATCTTTGCCGTCGATTGCCATACCTGCCATCCGGTAGAAGTTATATTCCGGGTATTTGCCCGGACCGGAGATCAGCAGATCCTCTTTCTCATAAACCAGATCCTGGCGCTTGTATTCCCCCATTTCGAAATCCGGGGTTAACTGAATCGCCGTAGTCGGACAGGCTTCTTCGCACAGACCACAGAAAATGCAGCGTGAGAAGTTGATGCGGAAAAATTCCGGATACCAGCGACCGTCTTTGGTTTCTGCTTTTTGCAGCGAGATACAGCCGACCGGGCAGGCTACCGCGCAGAGGTTACAGGCTACGCAACGCTCTTCGCCGTCCGGGTCGCGGGTCAGAACGATGCGACCACGATAACGGGGCGGCAGATAGACCGGCTCTTCCGGGTACATTCGCGTTTCGCGTTTGGCGAACGCGTGCAGGCCGATCATCCAGATACTACGAACCTGGGTGCCGAAACCTACTAACAATTCTTTTAAGGTCATGGTCTTAGTGCCCCTTATTGCGCCTGCCAGAGAATGACAGCCGCCGTTACCAGCAAGTTGATCAGCGTCAGCGGCAGGCAGATTTTCCAGCCGAAGGACATTACCTGGTCATAACGCGGACGCGGTAACGACGCACGAATCAAAATGAACATCATCATAAAGAACGCGGTTTTCAGCGCGAACCAGATGAATGGCGGTAAGAACGGGCCTTGCCAGCCACCGAAGAACAGCGTCACCATCAATGCGGAGATGGTCACAATCCCGATGTATTCGCCCACGAAGAACAGACCGAACTTCATGCCGGAATACTCAATGTGGTAACCATCCGCCAGTTCCTGCTCGGCTTCCGGCTGGTCAAACGGGTGACGGTGACACACCGCCACGCCCGCGATGGCAAAGGTAATAAAACCAAAGAATTGCGGGATGACGTTCCACACGTGCGCCTGGCTGTTAACGATGTCGGTCATGTTGAATGAACCGGCCTGCGCCACCACGCCCATCAGGGAAAGCCCGAGGAACACTTCGTAGCTCAGGGTCTGCGCAGAAGCACGCATCGCACCAAGCAGCGAGTATTTGTTGTTACTTGACCAGCCCGCAAACAGCACCGCGTAAACCGCCAGACCGGCCATCATCAGGAAGAACAAAATCCCGATATTCAGGTCGGCAACTACCCAACCAGGGCTGACTGGCACAATCGCAAAGGCCAGCAGCAGCGAGGTAAAGGCAATCATCGGTGCCAGGGTAAAGATGACGCGATCCGAGAATTTCGGGATCCAGTCTTCTTTAAAGAACATTTTGATCATGTCCGCGACCAGCTGGAGCGAACCGCCCCAGCCAACACGGTTAGGTCCGTAACGGTTCTGGAACAGACCCAGCAGGCGACGTTCGCCAAAGCTCATGAATGCCCCGCAGGTGACAACCACCAGCAGGATCACCACCGCTTTGAGGATGGTCAGCAGGATCTCAATCAGTTCCGGTGATATCCAACTCATTGTTGTGCCTCCTTGAGATCCTCAAGATGCGCGCCAGCCAGCACCGGAGCAATGCCGGACATGCCCATCGGCAAGCCCACCTGCCCTGCCGTCAGTCCTTCGGCGATTTCAACCGGCAGCGTGACCGTGTTGCCATCGTAACTAAAGGAGACGCGTGTACCCCCGTTCACCCCCAACTTCGCGGCATCCGCGGGGTTGAGTTTGATGTACGGCTGCGGCATACGGCTCTGGAAGACCGGAGCACGCTGTGACAATTCATCGCTGCCAAACAGGTGGTAGTACGGCGCGATACGCCATTTCCCGTCCTGCGGTTGGAAGCGTGCCGGTACGCTGGTGAAGTAATCCAGACCGTTTTCGCTGGTTTCAAACAGACGCACGCCCGGATCGCCAAAGCGCAGTTTGCCGCCCACTTCGTCCTGGAATTTGTTCCACGCCTGCGGGGAGTTCCAGCCCGGCGCCCAGGCAAACGGCACTTGCGAACGGTGCGCGGTCGGCTGGTTGTTACCTTCCATCGAGAAGGTGAACATGGTGTCAATATCCTGCGGCTGACGCGGCTCATGAACGCTGATGTTGGCGCGCATGGCGGTACGACCGCTGTAACGGTGCGGCTCACGGGCCAGTTTCTGCCCACGAATACGGAATGTCGCATCCGGCGCAGCATCTTTGATACCTGCCAGTTCCGGGATTTTCGCCACAACAGCGTCAATCACATGGTCGAGCTGCGTCCAGTCCACTTCACGGCTCAGCAGGGTGCTGTGCAGCGAGTGCAGCCAGCGCCAGCTTTCCAGCATCACAGTTTTGCTGTCGTAATAAGCCGGATCGTAAACCTGGAAGAAACGTTGGGCGCGGCCTTCGTTGTTGATCACCGTACCGTCGCTTTCAGCAAAGCTGGCGGCGGAAAGCACCAGATGGGCGTTTTCCATGATCGCCGTACGTTGATGGTCAACCACCATCACCAGCGGCGCTTTCGCCAGCGCAGCATTCACGCGGGTAGCGGAAGCGTGACGATGCAGATCGTTCTCCAGCACCACCACCGCGTCGGCGCGTCCTGTTTCCAGTTCGGTCAACGCTTCTTCAAGCGAACCGCCGCCCATAATGCCCAACCCCATGCTGTTGACAGAGCGGGCAATCATGGTGATACCGACGTCAGCGCCGCGACCTTTCAGGGCTTTCGCGACGTTAGCCGCAGCCTGAATCACTTCAGCGCTACCAGCGTTCGTCCCGGAGATAATTAACGGTTTCTTCGCACCAGCCAGTGCCTGCACGATGACGTCGATTTTGCTTTGCAGCTCAGGTTCGATACCGTCAACCGCTGGTGCAGAGTTATCCAGCGCATGGGCGATGGCAAAACCTAAACGCGCCTGATCTTCAACCGGTGCGCGGTAAGTCCACGCCGCGATATCATCCAGACGGGTGTCATCAACGTTAGTCACAAACAGCGGATGCTTCGCACGTTGACCGATGTTGAGGATTGCCGCAATCTGCCAGTCAGCCACTTTCTGTGCTGCCGCCATTTCGCGTGCTTTACCTTTCACCGCCTGACGCACTGCCAGCGCAACGCGCGCGCCGGTCTGGGTAACGTCTTCGCCCAGCACCAGTACCGCATCGTAAGATTCAATTTCGCGTAAGGCCGGAGTATAAATGCCGCCTTCGCGCAGAACTTTTAGCGCCAGTTGCAGACGTTCCTGCTCACCGTGAGCGATACCGGTATAGAAGTTTTCTTCGCCCACCAGCTCACGCAGCGCAAAGTTGCTTTCCACGCTGGCACGCGGAGAACCGATGCCGATGACTTTCTTCGACTGACGCAGAATATCTGCCGCGCCCTGCATTGCCTGTTCGGCGTTGAGGGTAATGAAATCATCGCCACGACGCTGTACTGGCTGACGCGGACGATCTTTCAGGTTGACGTAGCCGTAACCGAAACGACCTCGGTCGCAGAGGAAGTAGTGGTTTACCGTACCGTTGTAACGGTTTTCGATACGACGCAGTTCGCCATAACGCTCGCCGGGGCTGATGTTACAGCCGATGGAACATTGCTGGCAGATGCTCGGCGCAAACTGCATATCCCATTTACGGTTATAACGCTCGGAGTGCGTTTTGTCGGTGAATACGCCGGTCGGGCAAATTTCGACCAGGTTACCGGAGAATTCGCTTTCAAGGGTGCCGTCTTCCGGGCGACCGAAGTAGACGTTGTCATGTGCACCGTAAACGCCCAGATCTGTACCGTCAGCGTAATCTTTGTAGTAACGCACGCAGCGGTAGCAGGCGATGCAACGGTTCATTTCGTGAGAGATGAACGGCCCCAGATCCTGATTGCGGTGGGTACGTTTGGTGAAACGGTAGCGACGGAAGCTGTGTCCGGTCATCACGGTCATATCCTGAAGATGGCAGTTACCGCCCTCTTCACATACCGGACAATCGTGCGGGTGGTTGGTCATCAACCACTCGACCACGCTTTCACGGAACTGTTTCGCTTCTTCGTCGTCAATGGAAATAAAGGTGCCATCGGAAGCCGGTGTCATACAGGACATCACCAGGCGACCACGCGTGTCTTCCGCGTTTTGGTATTGCTTCACCGCACACTGGCGGCAAGCACCGACGCTTCCCAGCGCCGGATGCCAGCAAAAGTAAGGAATATCAAGGCCCAGAGACAGACAAGCTTCCAGCAGGTTGTCCGCTCCGTTAACCTCGTATTCTTTGCCGTCTACATGAATTGTAGCCATTAGCATGCTTCCAGTTTTCTCAGTCAGAGACTGAGCGTTAATCGAAATTCGGTTACCAGCGCTCTTTCAGCAGGTTCGGCTGAATCCCATTAATCAAATGGGTATTGCTGAACGGCTGTTTGATTCCCGCCTCAAATTCTTCGCGGAAATATTTGATGGCGCTCTGTAACGGCTCCACTGCACCAGGTGCGTGGGCACAGAAAGTTTTACCCGGACCTAAGAATCGACACAGTTGCTCAAGTGTTTCGATATCGCCCGGCTGACCTTCGCCACGCTCCAGCGCGCGCAGAATTTTCACGCTCCACGGCAAACCGTCGCGGCACGGCGTACACCAGCCGCAGGACTCACGGGCGAAAAATTCTTCCAGGTTTCGTACCAGCGACACCATGTTGATCTCGTGATCAACCGCCATCGCCAGCGCCGTACCCAGACGGCTGCCCGCTTTACCGATACTTTCGAATTCCATCGGCAGGTCAAGGTGCGCTTCGGTCAGGAAGTCAGTGCCCGCACCGCCTGGCTGCCAGGCTTTGAATTTCAGGCCGTCACGCATACCACCGGCGTAATCTTCGAGGATCTCGCGTGCGGTAGTGCCGAACGGCAGTTCCCACAGGCCCGGATTTTTCACCCGACCGGAGAAGCCCATCAGCTTGGTGCCAGCATCTTTGCTTTTCGAGATGTTCTGATACCACTCCACGCCGTTAGCGAGGATCGCCGGAACGTTACACAGGGTTTCGACGTTGTTGACACAGGTCGGTTTGCCCCAAACGCCAGAGGTTGCCGGGAAGGGGGGCTTCGAGCGTGGGTTAGCGCGACGCCCTTCCAGGGAGTTGATTAACGCTGTTTCTTCCCCGCAGATGTAGCGCCCTGCCCCGGTATGGACGAACAGTTCGAAATCGAAACCTGTTCCCATAATGTTTTTGCCAAGCAGCCCTGCTTCGGTGGCTTCGGCAATGGCACGGCGCAGATTCACTGCCGCCTCGATATATTCGCCACGCAAGAAGATGTAGCCACGATAAGCTTTCAGCGCAAATGCGGAAATGAGCATACCTTCCACCAGCAGGTGCGGCAGTTGCTCCATCAGCAGGCGGTCTTTATAAGTGCCCGGCTCCATTTCATCGGCGTTACACAGCAGGTAACGGATGTTCATGGATTCGTCTTTCGGCATCAGGCTCCATTTCAGGCCAGTCGAGAAGCCCGCACCGCCGCGCCCTTTCAGGCCAGCGTCTTTAACCTGATTGACGATCTCGTCCGGAGACAGCCCGGTCAGCGCCTTACGCGCGCCTTCGTAACCGTTTTTGCTGCGATATTCGTCCAGCCACACTGGCTGTTTGTCATCACGCAGACGCCAGGTCAGCGGATGCGTTTCGGGAGTACGGATAATGTTTTTCATTTATACCGCTCCAGCAGTTCAGGGATCGCTTCCGGGGTCAGATGCGCGTGAGTGTCCTCATCGATCATCATGTTTGGCCCTTTGTCGCAGTTCCCCAGGCAGCAAGTTGGCAGCAGCGTAAAGCGACCGTCAAACGTCGTTTGCCCTGGTTTGATGTTCAGTTTTTTCTCCAGTGCCGCCTGAATGCCCTGGTAACCGTTAATGTGACAGACCACGCTGTCGCAATAACGGATCACATGGCGACCAACCGGCTGGCGGAAGATCTGGCTGTAGAAAGTAGCCACGCCTTCGACATCACTTGCGGGAATACCCAGAACGTCAGCGATCGCGTGGATCGCGCCGTCTGGCACCCATCCACGCTGTTTCTGAACGATTTTCAGCGCTTCAATGGACGCCGCACGCGGGTCTTCGTAGTGGTGCATCTCGTGCTCAATCGCTTCACGCTCAGCCGCACTCAGCTCAAAAGCCTCGGTTTGTGGTTGTTGATTCTCGTGCATAATTAGCGGTCCACATCTGACATAACAAAATCGATACTGCCCAGATAAACAATCAGGTCAGACACCAGGCTGCCGCGGATCGCCGCCGGAATTTGCTGCAAATGCGCATAACTCGGCGTACGGATACGGGTGCGATAACTCATAGTGCTGCCGTCGCTGGTCAGGTAGTAACTGTTGATCCCTTTGGTCGCCTCAATCATCTGGAAAGATTCATTGGCAGGCATCACCGGCCCCCACGACACTTGCAGGAAGTGGGTGATCAGGGTTTCGATATGTTGCAGCGTGCGCTCTTTCGGCGGCGGCGTGGTCAGCGGGTGATCCGCTTTGAACGGGCCTTCCGGCATGTTGTTGAGGCACTGCTCAAGAATGCGCAGACTCTGACGCAATTCTTCCACTTTCAGCATTACGCGGGTGTAGCAGTCAGAAACACCACCACCAACCGGGATTTCAAAGTCGAAGTTTTCATAGCCAGAATAAGGGCGCGCCTTACGCACATCGAAGTCGATCCCGGTAGCACGCAGGCCCGCGCCAGTGGTGCCCCACTCCAGCGCCTCTTTCGCGCCGTAGGCGGCTACGCCCTGGGAACGGCCTTTCAGAATCGTGTTTTGCAGCGCCGCTTTCTCATAAGACGCCAGACGTTTCGGCATCCAGTCGAGGAACTCACGCAGCAGGCGATCCCAGCCGCGCGGCAGGTCGTGCGCTACGCCGCCAATACGGAACCACGCCGGGTGCATACGGAAACCAGTGATTGCTTCCACTAGATCGTAAATTTTCTGACGATCGGTAAAGGCGAAGAACACTGGCGTCATCGCACCGACGTCCTGAATAAAGGTCGAGATATACAGCAGGTGGCTGTTGATGCGGAACAGCTCAGAAAGCATTACGCGAATGACGTTAACGCGATCCGGCACGGTGATCCCGGCAAGTTTCTCTACCGCCAGCACGTAAGGCATTTCGTTAACGCAGCCGCCGAGGTATTCGATACGGTCGGTATACGGAATGTAGCTATGCCAGGACTGGCGCTCGCCCATTTTCTCCGCGCCACGGTGGTGGTAGCCGATGTCTGGTACGCAGTCGACAATCTCTTCGCCATCGAGCTGCAAAACGATACGGAAAGCACCGTGCGCCGACGGGTGGTTCGGACCGAGGTTGAGGAACATGAAGTCTTCATTTTCGGTGCCACGCTTCATCCCCCACTCTTCCGGTTTGAAGGTCAGGGCTTCCATCTCCAGATCCTGTTTGGCTTTGGTCAGCTCAAACGGCGAGAATTCGGTAGCGCGCGCCGGGTAATCTTTACGCAGCGGGTGGCCTTTCCAGGTTTGCGGCATCATGATGCGGCGCAGGTTCGGGTGACCGTCGAAAGTAATGCCAAACAGATCCCAGGTTTCACGCTCATACCAGTTAGCGTTCGGGAACAGTTTGGTAAAGGTCGGTACGTGCAGGTCGTTTTCTGCCAGCGCCACCTTCAGCATGATGTCGCGGTTACGATCGATAGAAATCAGATGGTAGAAAACGGAAAAATCCGCGGCAGGTAACCCTTCGCGGTGTGTGCGCAGACGTTCGTCCATGCCGTGTAAGTCAAACAGCATGACGTAAGGTTTCGGCAGTTTCTTTAAGAAATCACCCACTTCCAGTAATTGTTCACGCTTGATCCACACAACGGGAACCCCGGTGCGAGTCGCCTGAACAGTAAAGGCATCCGGCCCAAAACGGTTGCGCAGTTCGCCAATCACCGGATCATCAAGATGATCGCGGGTCTGCCAGGCGGGTTCTTGCGCGGTTAAGTCGGTCATATTGTTCACCATTGCAAATGGTCCGTGGTGACTGTCGGCGCAGTAAGCTTCGCGAAATAGATTTAGGAATAAGCGAAGAAAAATCCCTTTGCCGACAGGCGCAAATTAAATCTCGTCAGGTGTACGCAGGTTGGTAACGGCAATGCGTTCACCGCGCTTGCGTTCGCGCTCTGATTGCATATTGGCGCGATAAACGCCCTGATCGCCAACCACCCATGAGAGCGGACGACGTTCTTTGCCGATAGATTCCTGCAACAGCATCAATGCCTGCATGTACGCTTCAGGACGTGGCGGGCAGCCCGGGATATACACATCAACCGGAATGAATTTATCGACGCCCTGCACAACGGAATAAATATCGTACATACCGCCAGAGTTGGCACAGGCCCCCATTGAGATAACCCATTTTGGTTCCAGCATCTGGTCATACAGACGCTGAATAACCGGTGCCATTTTGGTAAAGCAGGTTCCTGCAACCACCATCAGGTCAGCCTGACGCGGCGAAGCACGCAATACTTCTGCGCCAAAACGTGCCACGTCATGCACCGCGGTAAACGAAGTCACCATCTCAACGTAACAGCACGAAAGACCGAAGTTATACGGCCAAATTGAGTTTTTACGACCCCAGTTAACCATGTCATTGAGCTTGCCCATAAACACGTTTTTGTTAACTTCTTGCTCCAGAGGGTCGGTTACGATCTCCTGCTTTTGCAGGGGGTAACGGTCGTTCTCACCGTTGGGATCTATGCGGGTGAGCGTATAATCCATCTTAATGCCTCGCGGTTAGCGTTGACGATTAGCGATACTGTTCGTTTCCGGGTTCATACGCTCGCGGCGTGAACGCGCGGGCGTCCAGTCCAGCGCGCCAATACGCACCAGATAAACCAGACCAGCCAGTAACACAAAAATAAAAATTGCAGCTTCCACAAAGCCTACCCAGCCGCTTTCGCGGATAGAGGTTGACCATGCGAACAGATACAGCGCTTCAACGTCGAAGATAACGAAGAACATGGCCACCAGATAAAACTTGGCGGACAGGCGTAAGCGGGCGGAGCCGACCGAGTCGATACCGGATTCAAACGGAACGTTTTTCGACCTCGCGCGTGCGCGACCGCCTAAAAACCAACCGCCTACCAGCATCAGGCAACACAGGCCAATGGCAACGATAAGAAAGATAGCGAATGCCCAGTGATGAGCGATGACTTCAGTGGATGTTGACATACTCATTGCTTACTCATCAAAAGTAGCGCCAGATTCACTGCTCTTCACGGCAGATGGACGCCACATCGATTCATGGGGAGGAATAAAAAAAACCTTACAATCACTGTAGAAACTCTTTTATACAGCTAATTGATGTGGTCTTTTACTCCTTTCTATAACCTTTTGTCAACTTTAACAAAAGTTTCTTCACATTAGTTTACATAATATCAACACTATTAGCATTTAATGCCCTTTCACCCCAGATCCTTGACGACTCCAGGATAATTAGATGTTGTTGAATCGTGTCCGTTGTGAAGCAATGGAAAAAATACGGGTCTATTTTGACAGGAATTTGTGTCGATTCCTCCCCCCAAAAGAGAGTATTTTCTTGATCTGTGACACGCTTTTGTCATTCCATAACAAAAACGCAGCAACAAATTTACGTATTTTTTAACATCATTGTAGCAGGTGATTTTTTTCAGGCGATTATTTGTGCGTTCGGGACGTGAATCTCTGGTGATTGAAAAATGAACAGTTTTGTGCGTTCTGCACGATACGAGGAAGGCTTTTTACTAAAAAAAAAGCCGCTGGGGTTTAAAACACCCCCAGCGGCTCGTTTTTACACTATTGTCTTAGAAATTATCTATGGTCCGTCGATTACTCGATATCCCTTTCAATTAACAATGAGTCATCGCCTTCCGGAGCAGACATTGGGCTGTATTGCCACGGATTATGGTAGCTCTCCATCGCCTGATAAATCACCTGAGCCAGCTCATTATTACTGGACGGGTCATAGCACAACAAATATTCGGTATCGGGTAGCGGCGGTAAGCCATCTACCCCACTCAGCACACGCAGATCAGGACTCATCATCTCGACCGGCCTTGCTGTCACACCAAGACCGGCTTTCACTGCCGCACGAACGGCCGGAAGCGTCGAGGCGACATAAGCCAGTCGCCATGGAATATCTGCTTTATTAAGCGTCGCCAGCACCATATCGCGAAACGGGCTAGGATCATCCAGCAATACAAGAGGGATCGGCTCGCCTTTTTGCAATACGTATTCCGC
Source organism: Escherichia sp. HH41S (assembly GCF_009820115.1). Lineage (NCBI taxonomy): Bacteria > Pseudomonadati > Pseudomonadota > Gammaproteobacteria > Enterobacterales > Enterobacteriaceae > Escherichia > Escherichia sp. HH41S. Next base: position 104,038 of record NZ_VNXE01000095.1, on the reverse strand, counting down.
TGCGCAGTACCAGTGTGTTGGCGAGGTACGCAGGTTCAATGCCTTAAACGTTGAAGGACGATGGGTGGTTACCATCAAATCCACTTCCTGGGATTCCAGCATTTCTGCCATGTAGGCATTACGTTTAACGCGGACATCCAGCGCTAGTTTCGGATAAACCGAACTCACGCGATTTAACAGGAAAGGTAAGATCGTATCGGCAGATTCATCTGAAGCACCGATAGTTAACACGCCCTGAAGATTACTGAACATTAATGATGAGCAGGCCTCATCATTAAAACGCAGGATTTTCCTGGCGTAACCAAGAAGTTGAATGCCATGTTCAGTTAACAGTTTGTTGCGACCGTGACGAGCGAACAGTTCTTTCCCAACGAGTTGTTCCAGACGCTGCATTTGCTGACTTACGGCGGACTGAGTACGACACACAGCGGCAGCTGCGGCAGCAAAAGTGTTCAGATCGGCAACAGCAACAAATGTTCTCAGCAGATCGAGGTCGAGGTTAATTATCGGACGATTTGCACTTATCATATATTATCACTTACTGGCGGCTCGTACTGAGCTGGTTAATGCTGTGCACACACAAACAAGCAATTCCATTTGTAATGTGCCTCCCTGGCAGTTTCATCCGGAACCCGGACGAAAGTAAAAATGCATATGAGTTGCACTAAAAAAGCGACTCACATTGTTCCGTTATAATGCCTGAAGTAGATCACAGAATATATCTTCAGGAATCGCATATCTATTAAGTTACTCACTCTTTTGTATTTATGACATGCGCGTGTTTGTATAAATGTAAATGTGAGTCCTTGTTCCACTCTCGTGCAGCATCGCTGGTCATACGCGAACACGTACAAACAGCAATGGTGAGGCGGCATCAAGAGCAGGGATCCGTCATTTATGCGAGCATTTTACCCCAAAAACCTTTTATTTATAAGGGTCATTGCGAATTATCTGATGCAAAGTTATGTTATGTTAGGCAAAGTAATCTTCTATTATTAATAAGCACAACAAAACCTTTTTGAATATTAAATAATAATTAATTAGCATCATCCTCATTCATTAATCCCGCTTAACAATAGTTTCACACCTTGCACCCATTACGACACCTCGGAAATCATCACGCTGTTAAACTCTCCGTAATGCGGAAATATCATCATCACGATTCATTAGTGAATTCTTAAACGAGGCATTTTCAAACAATTATCTTACAGATAAAAAAACCACACTCACAATTAAGAATCAGAACAATTCACTACATAACATTAATTACTAAGCATATACATCTCATTATTTTGCCATTATTAAGTTATTAACAGCACAATCAAGCCTTCCCCTCTGGCAAAATCTTATTCTGCAGACCTTCAAAACACCGTCCTGGGGGAGTACATTGTTCTAAGCTGACTTCCACGGCAGGGAGTGGCGATAACAGCAAAAAAGGTCAAGATTCATGTCCCCCATTGAAAAATCCAGCAAATTAGAGAATGTCTGTTACGACATCCGTGGTCCGGTGCTGAAAGAAGCAAAACGCCTGGAAGAAGAAGGTAACAAGGTACTGAAACTGAACATCGGCAATCCTGCCCCGTTCGGTTTTGACGCGCCAGATGAAATCCTCGTTGACGTGATTCGCAACCTGCCTACCGCTCAAGGGTATTGCGATTCCAAAGGGCTTTACTCCGCGCGTAAAGCCATCATGCAGCACTACCAGGCTCGTGGCATGCGTGATGTTACCGTGGAAGATATTTACATCGGCAATGGTGTATCGGAGCTTATCGTTCAGGCAATGCAGGCATTGCTGAACAGCGGGGACGAAATGTTAGTTCCTGCGCCTGATTACCCTCTTTGGACTGCGGCGGTTTCGCTATCCAGCGGTAAAGCGGTGCATTATCTTTGCGATGAATCCTCTGACTGGTTCCCGGACCTTGATGATATTCGCGCTAAAATTACGCCTCGTACGCGTGGAATCGTTATTATCAACCCAAATAACCCAACCGGCGCAGTTTATTCCAAAGAGCTTTTAATGGAGATTGTGGAGATTGCGCGTCAGCATAATCTCATTATCTTCGCCGATGAAATTTACGACAAAATTCTCTATGACGACGCCGAGCATCACTCAATTGCCGCGATGGCACCAGACCTGCTAACCATAACCTTTAACGGACTGTCGAAAACGTACCGCGTTGCGGGCTTCCGTCAGGGTTGGATGGTGCTGAACGGGCCGAAAAAACACGCTAAAGGTTACATCGAAGGTCTGGAAATGCTGGCTTCGATGCGCCTGTGTGCTAACGTTCCGGCGCAACACGCCATTCAAACCGCGCTGGGCGGTTATCAGAGCATCAGTGAATTTATTACACCCGGCGGGCGTCTTTATGAACAGCGTAACCGTGCGTGGGAATTGATCAACGATATTCCGGGCGTTTCCTGCGTGAAACCGCGCGGTGCGCTGTACATGTTCCCGAAAATCGACGCTAAACGCTTTAACATTCACGACGACCAGAAAATGGTGCTGGATTTCCTGTTGCAGGAAAAAGTCCTGCTGGTTCAAGGGACAGCATTCAACTGGCCGTGGCCGGATCACTTCCGCATTGTCACACTACCACGTGTTGATGATATCGAGCTGTCTTTGAGTAAGTTCGCGCGTTTCCTTTCTGGTTATCATCAGCTGTAATCTTAATTTCACTGCCGGAGATTGCATCCGGCAGTGTTATCCCGCCACAATGACCTGATGATGTCATCATACGTAAGGTCACTATGAAACAGAGCCATTTTTTTGCCCATCTCTCCCGCCTGAAACTCATTAACCGCTGGCCGCTAATGCGCAACGTGCGGACGGAAAATGTGTCCGAACACAGTTTGCAGGTAGCGATGGTCGCCCATGCGCTGGCAGCTATCAAAAATCGTAAATTTGGCGGTAATGTCAACGCCGAACGTATCGCTTTACTGGCGATGTACCACGATGTCTCAGAAGTTCTCACCGGCGATCTCCCTACTCCGGTGAAATACTTCAATTCGCAAATCGCTCAGGAATACAAGGCTATTGAAAAAATCGCTCAGCAAAAACTGGTCGATATGGTTCCGGAAGAGCTGAGGGATATCTTTGCGCCGTTAATTGACGAGCATGCATACAGCGATGAAGAGAAATCTCTGGTGAAACAGGCAGATGCACTGTGTGCATATCTGAAATGTCTGGAAGAACTCGCGGCGGGAAATAATGAATTCTTGCTGGCAAAAACGCGACTGGAAGCGACGCTTGAAGCGCGCCGCAGCCAGGAGATGGACTACTTCATGGAAGTCTTTGTTCCCAGCTTCCATCTTTCGCTCGATGAGATTAGCCAGGATTCACCGCTGTAAGCAGCCGGAGTCTGCGTCGCATCAGGCAATAAGCGCCGGATGCGACATCAGGCTCTTGTCAAAACGGAAACAGCATCGGGATCATCACCACACAAACCGCCATCACGATAATAGTGAACGGTACCCCCAACTTCACAAAGTCACTGAAGCTGTAATTTCCCGGGCCTAAAACCAGTGTGTTAACAGGTGAAGAAACCGGTGTCATAAAGGCGGCGGATGCTGCCATCGCCACGACCATCGCAAATGGATAAGGCGACACACCCATCGTTTTGGCAGCAGCCAGCGCAATCGGAGCCATCAACACCGCCGTTGCGGTATTAGAGATAAATAGCCCAATAACCGCCGACAAGACAAACAAACAACCCAGCATCATATGTGGCCCGTAACCGCCGCCGATGTCCATCAGCCCTTTCACTGCCAGCGCGACACCTCCCGTTTTCTGTAATGCCACAGCAAACGGCATCATCCCAACGATCAAAATAATGCTCGGCCAGTGAATGGATTTATAGGCGCTTTCAGCATCGATACAACGGAATTTCCCCATCAGCAGGCAGGCGATGATAGCGGCAACAGGATTAGGGATTTCATCGGTAAGCATTAACGCTACCATCAACACCAGGCAAAAAATGGCATGAGGTGCCTGACTGTGTGCTGGCGATGCTTCACTCACTTCTTCTGGTAAGTTCAGCGCCACAAAGTCACGCCCCTGTTTTGCCAGCATACCGATCAGTTTCCAGTTACCCACAACCAGGATGATATCGCCCAGCAGCAGAGGCTCATCCGCCAGCGAACCTTCCAGCGCCACGCCATTGCGCTTTAGCCCCACCACATTCAGTCCGTAACGGGTACGAAAACCAATTTCGCGCACCGATTTGCCAATAAGTTCTGACTCAGGAATTAATGAAATCTCTGCCATGCCCACATCAAGGGCTTGATCAGAAAAATACTCGCCGCGCAGTACCATCGGCTCCAGCAATTGCTCACTACAGAATTGCCGGAGATCGACATCAGCCGCAGACATATCAATAAGTAAAACGTCACGCGCGCGAAATTCAGAAACCCCGTTAACATTCACGATAACGCGACGAAAACGCCGCCAGCGTTCAACACCGATGACGTTAGCACCATAACGCTCACGTAATTTGAGATCATCCAGCCGTTGACCAATCATTGGCGAACCGGGGCGAATAGCCAGGCGACGCGCACGCCCGGTAAGTCGATATTCACGGATAAGATCGCGAAAAGTTCGACGCGTCCAGCCTTCGCGTTGCGGAGTTTGGGTATCCCCTTTCAGCATGAAACGCATCACTAACATATACAAAATACCCAGCACCAGCACGACCAGGCCAATAGGTGTTACGCTAAAGAAACTAAAACCATGATAGCCTTCACGCAGCAATTCACTGTTGACTACCAGGTTCGGCGGCGTCGCCACCAGCGTCATCATGCCGCTTATCAGCCCGGCAAAACTTAACGGCATCATCAGGCGCGACGGCGACGTTTGCATACGCATGGCAACGCTTAACACCACGGGAATAAAGATAGCGACAACGCCGGTTGAACTCATAAACGCGCCAAGCCCCGCGACGGTCAGCATCAACAAAACCAACATTTTGATTTCACTGTTGCCTGCCACTTTGACCAGCCATGTCCCCATTACGGTGGCAACACCGGTACGGACCAAACCATCGCCAATAATGAACAAGGCGGCAATCAGGACAACGTTAGGATCGGAAAAGCCGGAAAATACTTCGGGGACCGTCAGCGTTCCGCTTAATGCAAACGCGACAATAACAAACAAAGCGACCGCATCCATACGCACTCTGCCCGTCGCAAACAAGACGATGGCAACGGCCAGTAATGAAAGAACCCAAATCAATTCACCGTTCACAACTTATCCTTGTTAATTGAGGGGGATGACTTGATTCTGCCATAAAAAAGCCCCGACGAGACGGGGCTAAATCATGATCAGGTGTTTCACTGAATAATAACATCACCATTTGGCTGTTTGATCACAGTAATTTGCTCCAGACTGTGGAGGACCAAATCGACCTCATTCAGGCGCGGGGTATCTGTCGGAGCGTTAACTGCAATCACATGGCAACCCGCGGCCAGGCCGGAAAGCACGCCAGCGGGAGCATCTTCCACCACCACACACTCTTGCGGCGCAAGCCCCAACAACTGCGCGCCTAAGAGATACGCATCAGGCTCTGGTTTTCCGCGCTTCACCCGCTCAGCGGTCACAAACACCTCTGGCGCGGGAAGTCCGGCTATTTTGTGGCGCGCTCGCGCTACGGGCATGGAGCCAGACGTCACAATGGCCCATGGAATCCCCACTTTATTCAGATGATTGAGTAAAGCGACTGCCCCCGGAAGTGCGGTAATACCTTCGGTTTCCGTGGCCTCGATTTGCTCCAGACGCGTAAATTCGGCAGCAATGTCTGCCTCGGATTTGCCCACCATAAAATGGCGCAAAGAGGTGATGGCCTGTTTACCGTGAATGAAAGCCAGCACCTCTTCCGGCGCTAACCCATGACGTCTGGCCCAGTTGCTCCACGCCCGTTCTACCGCAGGCAGGGAGTCCACCAGCGTTCCATCAAGATCAAACAGAAAACCTTTGCACCGCACATGGGCCTCCTCAGGCGTTGATAATTTGATTAATTTCGTTGGCGCTCAGATGGTACTGACGCGGGCAGGCATGCCACACATTAAGCATACGCTGATATTTTTCCCACATTGGCGTCTGGGCGTTAAAACCGTGAGTCCCGGCGTCAAAATGGGTATAGCGCCCCTCCACGTTAACCATAAAACGCACATAACCGAGATAACGAGCTTCGGTGGCGGCGTCAAAGCCAAGGAAGGTGACACGACGTTCATCGATGGACTGCTGGTCCTGCAAATTAGACCAGGAAACATGCAACGCATGATACATCTCCATAATGTCGATGATAGTGCGGCAGGTTTCTTCTTTCAGCTCGCCAAACTCGCGATCCAGTTCACGCATCTGTAATCCATAACCACGCTCAATGATTGTTTGCAGGCGACGGTAACGTTCAGCATTTGCCGGATCAAGCATAGTCATCATTTTGTACTGGTTAGACAAAATAAGACGTTGCGCGTTGGTCATTTCCATTGTTGACTCCTGTATCACTCTACTACGGTGAAAAAAAAGAAGGCTGAGTATGCCTTCTTTTATATGCGTAATCAGGGGTCAATTACAAATCATCAAGGAAAGTTTTATCCAGTTGTTTGAAGGCGCGCTTAAGCGTGTCAGCTAATGCCTGGTAATCAGGCTTACCTTCAACGGGTGCCAACACCTGTCCAGACTCCTGCAATTTACCGCGAACTTCATAAAACCAGTTAAGGATTGCAGGAGGTAATGGCGTTACAGAACGCTTGCCCAGCCACCATAGTCCTTGCATGGGTAAACTTAAGGCGAACAGCGCAGTGGCAACTGCCGGGCCCAGCTGACCGCCCAGGGCAATCTGCCAGCAGAGAGTAAATACGGCGATTGGCGGCATAAAACGGATCGCATAGCGCGTCATCTTGATAACGCGATTTTCGACAAAGACCGGGGCAAGGCGTTTTTCCAGCGGCCACGTCTTTGAGTAATGCTGTCCCCGGCGAAACAAGCTAAAAAAATTAACAGAACGATTATCCGGCGTTGACATGCTTCACCTCAACTTCACATATAAAGATTCAAAAATTTGTGCAAATTCACAACTCAGCGGGACAACGTTCAAAACATTTTGTCTTCCATACCCACTATCAGGTATCCTTTAGCAGCCTGAAGGCCTAAGTAGTACATATTCATTGAGTCGTCAAATTCATATACATTATGCCATTGGCTGAAAATTACGCAAAATGGCATAGACTCAAGATATTTCTTCCATCATGCAAAAAAAATTTGCAGTGCATGATGTTAATCATAAATGTCAGTGTCATCATGCGCTACGCTCTATGGCTCCCTGACGTTTTTTTAGCCACGTATCAATTATAGGTACTTCCATGTCGAGTAAGTTAGTACTGGTTCTGAACTGCGGTAGTTCTTCACTGAAATTTGCAATCATCGATGCAGTGAATGGTGAAGAGTACCTTTCTGGTTTAGCCGAATGTTTCCACCTGCCCGAAGCACGTATCAAATGGAAAATGGACGGCAATAAACAGGAAGCGGCTTTAGGTGCAGGCGCCGCTCACAGCGAAGCGCTCAACTTTATCGTTAATACTATTCTGGCACAAAAACCAGAACTGTCTGCGCAGCTGACCGCTATCGGTCACCGTATCGTACACGGCGGCGAAAAGTATACCAGCTCCGTAGTGATCGATGAGTCTGTTATTCAGGGTATCAAAGATGCAGCTTCTTTTGCACCGCTGCACAACCCGGCTCACCTGATCGGTATCGAAGAAGCACTGAAATCTTTCCCTCAGCTGAAAGACAAAAACGTTGCTGTATTTGACACCGCGTTCCACCAGACTATGCCGGAAGAGTCTTACCTCTACGCCCTGCCGTACAACCTGTACAAAGAGCATGGCATCCGTCGTTACGGCGCGCACGGCACCAGCCACTTCTATGTAACCCAGGAAGCGGCAAAAATGCTGAACAAACCGGTAGAAGAGCTGAACATCATCACCTGCCACCTGGGTAACGGTGGTTCCGTTTCTGCTATCCGCAACGGTAAATGCGTTGACACCTCTATGGGTCTGACCCCGCTGGAAGGTCTGGTAATGGGTACTCGCTCTGGCGATATCGATCCTGCGATCATCTTCCACCTGCACGACACTCTGGGCATGAGCGTTGACGCAATCAACAAAATGCTGACCAAAGAGTCTGGCCTGCTGGGTCTGACCGAAGTCACCAGCGACTGCCGTTATGTTGAAGACAACTACGCGACAAAAGAAGACGCGAAGCGCGCAATGGACGTTTACTGCCACCGTCTGGCGAAATACATCGGTGCCTACACCGCGCTGATGGATGGTCGTCTGGACGCTGTTGTATTCACCGGTGGTATCGGTGAAAATGCCGCGATGGTTCGTGAACTGTCTCTGGGCAAACTGGGCGTGCTGGGCTTTGAAGTTGATCATGAGCGCAACCTGGCTGCACGTTTCGGCAAATCTGGTTTCATCAACAAAGAAGGCACCCGCCCTGCTGTTGTGATCCCGACCAACGAAGAGCTGGTTATCGCGCAAGACGCCTGCCGCTTGACCGCCTGATTCCACACCGCCAGCTCAGCTGGCGGTGCTGTTTTGTAACCCGCCAAACCGGCGGTAACGAAAGAGGATAAACCGTGTCCCGTATTATTATGCTGATCCCTACCGGAACCAGCGTCGGTCTGACCAGCGTCAGCCTTGGCGTGATCCGTGCAATGGAACGCAAAGGCGTTCGTCTGAGCGTTTTCAAACCTATCGCTCAGCCGCGTACCGGTGGCGATGCGCCCGATCAGACCACGACTATCGTGCGTGCGAACTCTTCCACCACGACAGCCGCTGAACCGCTGAAAATGAGCTACGTTGAAGGTCTGCTTTCCAGCAATCAGAAAGATGTGCTGATGGAAGAGATCGTCGCGAACTACCACGCTAACACCAAAGACGCTGAAGTCGTTCTGGTTGAAGGTCTGGTCCCGACACGTAAGCATCAGTTTGCCCAGTCTCTGAACTACGAAATCGCTAAAACGCTGAACGCGGAAATCGTCTTCGTTATGTCTCAGGGCACTGACACCCCGGAACAGCTGAAAGAGCGTATCGAACTGACTCGCAACAGCTTCGGTGGTGCAAAAAACACCAACATCACTGGCGTTATCGTTAACAAACTGAACGCACCGGTTGATGAACAGGGTCGTACTCGCCCGGATCTGTCCGAGATTTTCGACGACTCTTCCAAAGCAAAAGTAAACAATGTTGATCCGGCGAAGCTGCAAGAATCCAGCCCGCTGCCGGTTCTCGGCGCGGTGCCGTGGAGCTTTGATCTGATCGCGACCCGTGCGATCGATATGGCTCGCCACCTGAACGCCACCATCATCAACGAAGGCGATATCAACACTCGTCGCGTGAAATCTGTCACTTTCTGCGCACGCAGCATTCCGCACATGCTGGAGCACTTCCGTGCCGGTTCTCTGCTGGTAACTTCCGCAGACCGTCCTGACGTACTGGTTGCAGCTTGCCTGGCTGCCATGAACGGCGTAGAAATCGGTGCCCTGCTGCTGACTGGCGGCTACGAAATGGACGCGCGCATTTCCAAACTGTGCGAACGTGCTTTCGCTACCGGCCTGCCGGTATTTATGGTGAATACCAACACCTGGCAGACTTCTCTGAGCCTGCAGAGCTTCAACCTCGAAGTTCCGGTTGACGATCACGAGCGTATCGAGAAAGTTCAGGAATACGTTGCTAACTACATCAACGCTGACTGGATTGACTCTCTGACTGCCACCTCTGAGCGCAGCCGTCGTCTGTCTCCGCCAGCCTTCCGTTATCAGCTGACCGAACTGGCGCGCAAAGCGGGCAAACGTATCGTGCTGCCGGAAGGCGATGAACCGCGTACCGTTAAAGCAGCCGCTATCTGTGCTGAACGTGGTATCGCAACTTGCGTACTGCTGGGTAACCCGGCTGAGATCAACCGCGTTGCAGCATCTCAGGGCGTAGAACTGGGTGCTGGCATTGAAATTGTCGATCCAGAAGTGGTTCGCGAAAGCTATGTTGGCCGCCTGGTTGAACTGCGTAAGAACAAAGGCATGACCGAAACCGTTGCCCGCGAACAGCTGGAAGACAACGTGGTTCTCGGTACGCTGATGCTGGAACAGGATGAAGTTGACGGTCTGGTTTCCGGTGCTGTTCACACCACCGCAAACACCATTCGTCCGCCGCTGCAGCTGATCAAAACTGCACCGGGTAGCTCCCTGGTATCTTCCGTGTTCTTCATGCTGCTGCCGGAACAGGTTTACGTTTACGGTGACTGTGCGATCAACCCGGATCCGACCGCAGAACAGCTGGCAGAAATCGCGATTCAGTCCGCTGATTCCGCCGCTGCCTTCGGTATCGAACCGCGCGTTGCAATGCTCTCCTACTCCACCGGTACTTCTGGTGCAGGTAGCGACGTAGAGAAAGTTCGCGAGGCAACTCGTCTGGCGCAGGAAAAACGTCCTGACCTGATGATCGACGGTCCGCTGCAGTACGACGCTGCGGTAATGGCTGACGTTGCGAAATCCAAAGCGCCGAATTCTCCGGTTGCTGGTCGCGCTACCGTGTTCATCTTCCCGGATCTGAACACCGGTAACACCACTTACAAAGCGGTACAACGTTCTGCCGATCTGATCTCCATCGGGCCGATGCTGCAGGGTATGCGCAAGCCGGTTAACGATCTGTCCCGTGGCGCACTGGTTGACGATATCGTCTACACCATCGCGCTGACTGCGATTCAGTCTGCACAGCAGCAGTAATCTCGTCATCATCCGCAGCTTTGCGCTGCGGATACCTGAACCGGAAATAGTCACTATTTCCGGTTTTTTATTCTCTTAATTTGCATTAATCCTTTCTGATTATCTTGCTTAACTGCGCTGCATCAATGAATTGCGCCATCTCACTTTGCATACTTACCACTTTGTTTTGTGCAAGGGAATATCTGCGCTATGTCCGCAATCACTGAATCCAAACCAACCAGAAGATGGGCAATGCCCGATACGCTGGTGATTATCTTTTTTGTTGCTATTTTAACCAGCCTTGCCACCTGGGTAGTTCCGGTGGGGATGTTTGACAGTCAGGAAGTGCAGTATCAGGTTGATGGTCAAACAAAAACACGCAAAGTCGTAGATCCGCACTCATTTCGCATTCTGACTAACGAGGCGGGCGAACCTGAGTATCACCGCGTGCAACTGTTCTCGACGGGTGATGAACGCCCGGGCCTGATGAATTTCCCGTTTGAAGGATTAACCTCAGGATCGAAATACGGGACAGCCGTTGGCATCATCATGTTTATGCTGGTGATTGGCGGCGCGTTTGGCATCGTGATGCGTACAGGAACCATTGATAACGGCATCCTGGCACTTATTCGGCATACACGCGGGAATGAAATTCTCTTTATCCCTGCCTTGTTTATTCTCTTTTCACTTGGCGGCGCGGTATTTGGTATGGGGGAAGAGGCCGTCGCCTTTGCCATTATCATCGCACCGCTAATGGTCCGGCTGGGCTATGACAGTATTACCACCGTCCTGGTGACTTATATCGCCACGCAAATCGGTTTTGCCAGTTCGTGGATGAACCCGTTTTGTGTGGTTGTTGCTCAGGGGATCGCTGGTGTTCCGGTGCTTTCTGGCTCCGGTTTGCGCATCGTGGTATGGGTAATCTCTACTCTGATTGGTCTGGTCTTCACTATGGTGTACGCCTCGCGGGTGAAAAAGAATCCGCTGTTGTCACGCGTTCATGAGTCCGATCGTTTCTTCCGCGAAAAACAGGCGGATGTAGAACAGCGTCCATTTACCTTTGGTGACTGGCTGGTATTGATTGTTTTAACCGCCGTCATGATCTGGGTAATTTGGGGCGTTATCGTCAATGCCTGGTTTATTCCAGAAATAGCCAGCCAGTTCTTCACGATGGGGCTAGTTATTGGCATCATCGGCGTTGTTTTCCGCCTAAACGGTATGACGGTTAATACCATGGCTTCATCCTTCACCGAAGGGGCGCGAATGATGATCGCCCCTGCCCTACTGGTGGGTTTCGCCAAAGGGATTTTGTTGCTGGTCGGTAACGGTGAAGCGGGTGATGCCAGTGTGTTAAATACCATTCTAAACAGCATTGCCAATGCCATTAGCGGTCTGGATAACGCAGTTGCAGCCTGGTTTATGTTGCTCTTCCAGGCGATATTTAATTTCTTCGTGACATCCGGTTCTGGTCAGGCGGCGTTAACCATGCCGTTACTGGCACCGCTTGGCGATCTGGTCGGTGTTAACCGTCAGGTTACCGTGCTGGCGTTCCAGTTTGGTGATGGCTTCAGTCACATCATTTACCCGACCTCAGCTTCGTTAATGGCAACGCTCGGTGTTTGTCGGGTGGACTTCCGTAACTGGCTGAAGGTGGGCGCGACACTGCTTGGACTGCTGTTTATTATGTCCAGCGTCGTGGTTATCGGCGCTCAGTTGATGGGCTACCACTAAAAATGTTAAGAGCCGCAATTGCGGCTCTTTTTTCATTCTGCCGTTTCAGTCTCTACGGCTTCATTTTTGGCATTGCGCTTCATCCACAACGCCAGCGCTTTCAGCGAGTCTGGAGTGAACTCATCGCAGCGTGCGGTGATTTCTTCCGGCGTCAGCCAGCAAACTTCACTGACTTCATCTTCCTGTAGGGCGAAGGGACCGTGCGAGACACAACTGAATAACGCGCCCCAGACACGGCAATTTTTATCTTCGAAATAGAACTGCCCGTGCTCGGCAAAGGGGACACCGGCAATGCCCAACTCTTCTTCCGCTTCGCGACGCGCGGACTCCAGCAATTGCTCATCGGCCTGGACCACACCGCCTGCGGTCGCATCTAACATGCCGGGTAAAAAGTCTTTTGTCTCGGTACGACGCTGGACCAGAATTTTGCCCATGCCATCATGCACGACGATGTAAGTTGCACGATGACGCAGACACTGTGCCCGCATTTGTTCCCGGCTGGCTTGTGCAATGACTTCATTCTCTTCATTGACAATATCCACCCATTCAGTACTTGCCAAACGACGCTGTTCCATTATCAGGAAACCTTCTTTTTCTGGCGCTCTTACGGCGCATTTTGAGTTGTGGGTAAATTACGGATTAATCGCGACCTGCGCAATGATACTTTGATCATTGAGTGCGATTACACTCAGTACGTCATTATCCAGCATGCCATAACTCGCCGGATTACCGCCTTTCGGAATACTCACCGAGCCGGGGTTGAAGTGGAATATCTCCCCCCGCTGTTCTGCCACTGGCAGATGGGTATGACCGTAAACCAGCACATCGTTCTGGTTTAAAGCGGGCAGATTTTCCGGACCAAATAGATGACCATGCGTCAAAAACAGACGTTGTTTTTCCAGTAATACCTGTTGCCACGGCGCGGTTATCGGGAAATGCAGCAGCATTTGGTCCACTTCGCTGTCGCAGTTACCGCGCACAGCGATAACTTTATGTGCCACTTCATTAAGTCGTTCAGCGACTTTGGCTGGCGCGTAACCCTCAGGTAAAGCATTACGCGGGCCGTGATTCAACACATCGCCAAGGATCACCAGCCACTGGGCACCGCTTTGGGCAAACAACTCCAGAACACGTTCCGTCGCCGGTAACGACCCATGAATGTCCGATGCAAACATCAGTTTCATCACTCACTCCTCGTCGAAAAAACGTAAGCTATGATACTGGATTCTGTCGTTGCTATCAGCCAGATTGCTTCGCCGAAAGTGCAATAAAACGCTGGACAGACGCTCGCTGCCACTGGAATGTTGCATAATCCACCAGGCGTTCTGGCACCTCATCGCCATGTAGTACCAGGCGGTTAATCATTAGCGCCAGATCAGTATCAGCAATGCACCATTCACCAAATAAATTCGGCTGACCCAGTGCTAACAAATGTTCTGCCATCGCGAACAGTTTCTCTGCACTGGCTTTTCCCTCCGCCGTTAATGGCGCTTTTTTCGCACCCGCAAAGACAACATCCGTCGGACGTTCTTCGCGGATGGGCATCAGATCGCTACGCAGCCAGGCCTGAATCTGTCGTGCACGCGCACGATTTTCTAAATCAAGCGGATAAATGCGTTCCCAGGTCGGTGGCGCAAATCGATCTTCCAGATACTCCGCAATGGCAGAAGATTCACTCAACTCAAAATCATCGATTTGTAATAACGGCACACGGCGTGTCTGACCGTAACCTTGCCACGTCGGCTGCAAATGTTCACCGCTGTCGAGGTCGATGGTCTTGATATGAAACGACAGGCCTTTTTCCTGCAACGCCACCCAGGCGGATAACACATAAGGGGAGAAGAAATGGGCATCTGACCAAAGCGTGATAGCGGGTTTACTCATTATGTCCTCGGCAATAAAGGGGGGGGCTAACTATCAAACTATAGAGCCTTTTTGTCACTGTCACGTGACGAATACTCACGCAAGTCGCCGCGCTTTCTATACTTGTGGTGTTCAGATGATTAGACAACCGGAGCTGCAATGATCGATCTCTATTTCGCCCCGACGCCAAATGGTCACAAAATTACGTTGTTTCTCGAAGAAGCAGGACTGGATTATCGCTTGATTAAGGTAGACCTGGGGAAAGGTGGCCAGTTTCGCCCGGAATTTTTGCGCATTTCGCCTAACAACAAAATTCCGGCAATTGTTGATCATTCCCCAGCCGATGGCGGCGAACCGTTAAGCCTCTTTGAGTCCGGGGCCATATTGTTGTATCTGGCGGAGAAAACGGGACTCTTTTTGAGTCATGAAATGCGTGAACGCGCCACCACATTACAGTGGCTATTCTGGCAGGTAGGCGGGCTGGGGCCGATGCTTGGGCAAAATCATCATTTTAATCACGCTGCACCACAAACCATTCCTTACGCTATTGAACGTTATCAAGTTGAAACTCAGCGTCTGTATCACGTGCTGAACAAGCGGCTGGAAAACTCGCCCTGGTTGGGCGGAGAAAACTACAGCATTGCGGATATTGCCTGCTGGCCGTGGGTTAATGCCTGGACTCGCCAGCGCATTGACCTCGCAATGTATCCTGCAGTTAAGAACTGGCATGAGCGGATCCGTTCGCGCCCTGCCACCGGGCAGGCACTGCTAAAAGCACAACTCAGTGATGAGCGTTCGGATAGTTAACAGAAACAGGTTCTCGTGTATTATTTAATCCTAAGTAAAACAACGGAGAACCTGCAATGGCACAACCTGCCGCTATTATTCGTATAAAGAACCTTCGTTTACGTACGTTTATCGGAATTAAGGAAGAAGAAATTAACAACCGTCAGGATATTGTTATCAACGTGACGATCCACTACCCCGCCGATAAAGCGCGCACCAGCGAAGATATCAACGATGCGCTGAATTATCGCACCGTAACGAAAAACATTATTCAGCACGTAGAGAATAACCGTTTCTCTTTGCTGGAGAAATTAACTCAGGATGTGCTCGATATCGCACGTGAACATCACTGGGTAACGTATGCTGAAGTAGAGATCGATAAACTGCACGCGCTGCGCTACGCTGATTCGGTATCCATGACCTTAAGCTGGCAGCGTTAACCGCCATATCGGGAGGCTGCATGAACATAGTGATCACCGGAGGGACGGGATTAATTGGTCGTCATTTGATTCCGCGTTTGCTGGAGCTGGGCCATCAAATCACGGTAGTGACGCGTAACCCGCAGAAAGCCAGCTCCGTTATCGGCCCCCGGGTGACACTATGGCAAGGGCTTGCAGATCAAAGCAACCTCAATGGCGTTGATGCGGTAATCAACCTGGCTGGAGAACCGATTGCCGATAAACGCTGGACTCACGAGCAAAAAGACCGTCTCTGCCAAAGCCGCTGGAATATCACGCAAAAACTGGTCGATTTGATTAATGCCAGCGACACGCCGCCGTCGGTACTCATTTCCGGCTCGGCAACGGGCTATTATGGCGACTTAGGTGAAGTGGTGGTTACCGAAGAGGAACCGCCGCATAACGAATTTACCCATAAACTCTGCGCTCGTTGGGAAGAAATTGCCTGTCGGGCGCAAAGCGACAAAACGCGTGTGTGCCTGCTGCGTACCGGCGTGGTGCTGGCACCGGACGGCGGGATCCTCGGTAAAATGCTGCCGCCGTTTCGTCTTGGCCTGGGCGGGCCGATTGGCTCCGGTCGGCAGTATCTGGCCTGGATTCATATTGATGATATGGTCAACGGCATTCTCTGGCTGCTGGATAACGAGCTGCGCGGGCCATTTAATATGGTTTCGCCCTACCCGGTACGCAATGAACAATTTGCCCATGCGCTCGGTCATGCGCTGCATCGCCCGGCCATTTTGCGCGTCCCCGCGACCGCTATTCGACTGTTAATGGGCGAATCTTCAGTACTGGTATTAGGTGGACAACGAGCATTGCCTAAACGGCTGGAAGAAGCGGGTTTTGCGTTTCGCTGGTACGATGTAGAAGAGGCGCTGGCGGATGTTGTTCACTGATGTGGTGTACTGCAAACATCCGCCAGTTAATTCCCGGTGTTACAGGATTAGTGGCTTTGCGCGATAAGGTCGTCTGGTGAAAGTCGGGTCAGCGTCAGGATGACTTCGTGGTCAAATCCTTTTTCCAGCATCTCCTGAGCAATACGCAGAGCTTCTTCGTGTTTGCCCTGCATTGCGCCTTCTTCACGTAATCTGTCAGCAATGGTCATCAGTTTCTCCTTTTCTTGTGGTGCGCGTTCTGTTATCTCACCAATAAATGCACGGAAACGCTGGGCATCTCCCGTTTGTAATACATAATTAAACAGGGCTTTTAGCTGTCTGTCATTAGTGTTCCCTGTAACTAGCAGCGAAACAATTTGGTCGACTAATCCCAACAGATCGCGCTGACGAATATGTTTCTGAATTAACTCCAACAGCGCCATTTTGCGATGTTGCATAATCTCGTCATCCGGCACCACGGTAATATCCACCAGCGGAAAAGCCGATGAATATATTTTGCGGGCTATAGCAGGCTCGGCAAATTCATCAAGCCAGCAGAGTGAATAAGGATAAGGACTTCTGCAACCATGATAAAACAGCATTGGGATCACCAATGGAAGCTCTTTATAGCCTGCATCCAGATGGTTTTGCATCGCCGCAATGGAATAGCGCATCATGCGAAAAGCCATTAATTCCTCTGGCTTACTTTGGTGCTCTATCACCACATAAATATAACCCGCTCCCTCCTGCGTTTTCACAGACCACAAGAGGTCGGAATAATATTGCCGCAGGTCTTCATCAATAAAACTGTTTGGTTCCAGTTTGAGCGTCGTTAAATCACACAGTTTGCGCAGCGGCGCGGGAAGATGAATATCAATAAAATCCCGCGCGGTGTCTGGATGGCGTAAAAAAGATTTAAATACCGCATCATGCGGCGTGGAAGTTGTCGATATTGTCATGGCGTTCCGTCACCCCTCAAATTTAAGATGACGCGACAATAACCACGATTTACACCTAATGCAGCAGGCAGTTTTTATCTTTGGACAGCGAATTCAGAAGTATTTTTAGCGGGCTGCAACTTTTACATTTCAGCGGAAGCTGACTCGCAAATTTCCCTTGAAAATACTCCGGCAGCGTTAGCCACCGGAGGGGGAATTATTTCAGCGATCCCTTAAGGAACTGTTGCAGACGAGGGCTTTGCGGGTTGCCAAATAACTGCTCCGGCGCGCCTTCTTCCTCTATTTTCCCCTGATGGAGAAAAATGACGTGAGTAGAAACATGGCGAGCAAAGCCCATTTCGTGAGTCACCACTACCATGGTTTTTCCCTCTTCTGCCAGTTGCTGCATTATACGCAGCACTTCGCCTACCAGTTCAGGATCGAGCGCCGAGGTGGGTTCATCAAACAGTAGAACTTCCGGTTCCATTGCCAGCGCCCGCGCGATAGAAACACGCTGTTGCTGACCACCGGACAGATGCACCGGGTATTTCCCCTGCGCACGTTCGTCTATCCCGACTTTCGCCAGATACTTCACCGCCCGCTCGCGCGCTTCCTGCTTGCTCAGGCCTAACACCTGAATCGGCGCTTCCATGACGTTTTCCAGCACCGTCATATGGCTCCAGAGATTGAAGTGCTGGAATACCATCGTCAGGCGTGTGCGCAGTAAGCGCAGCTGATTTTTATCGGCGACTTTGAGTTGACCGTCTTTATCGCGCACCAGATTGATCGTCTGGCCGTTAACGACGATCGATCCTTCGCTCGGTTTTTCGAGGAAGTTAATGCAGCGCAGAAAGGTACTTTTCCCCGATCCCGACGATCCGATGATACTTATGACATCACCGGCATTCGCTTGCAGTGAGACCCCTTTCAGCACTTCGTGTTCGCCGTAGCGTTTGTGCAAATCGATAACGTTTAATTTATTCTCGGACATCGTATTCTCAGTGCGTTGAAGAAGGTTTCACATGCTGCAACCAGCGTTTTTCCGCTTTGCGGAACAGACTGATCAGGACATAAGAGATGATTAAATAGAGCACCGCGGCGATACCGAAAGCGGTAAAAGGTTGATACGTGGCGGCGTTAATATCACGGGCTATTTTCAGCAGATCCGGCACCGTGGCCGTAAACGCCAGCGCAGTAGAGTGCAGCATCAGGATTACTTCATTGCTGTAGGCCGGTAACGCAATACGCAGCGCTGAAGGCAAAATAATGCAGCGATACATTTTAAAGGTCGAAAAGCCATAGGCTCTGGCGGCTTCAATTTCTCCGTGCGGTACCGAACGGATTGCTCCGGCAAAAATCTCGGTGGTGTAAGCACAGGTGTTAAGCGTCAACGCCAGCACAGTACAATTCAGGCCACTGCGGAAAAAGGCGTTAAGGAACTCGGTACCCTTAACAATCTCCAGCGTGTACATGCCGGAATAGAACACCAGCAATTGAACATACAGCGGTGTACCGCGAAAAATATAGGTAAATAACCAGATTGGAAACTGGATGTATTTATTGCTGGAGACGCGACCAATCGCCAGAAACAGCGCCAGAACTCCACCTATCACAACCGACAAAATCAGCAACCAAAGGGTAATCGCCACACCGGTAAAGCGATAACCGTCGGTCCACAACAGCGGTTTCCAGTATTCATGTAAGATTTCGATCACAGGTCAGCCCTCTTCACACCCACGGAGTAGCGGCGCTCAAGGAACAGCAGCACACCATTGGAAACGGTGGTGAAAACCAGGTAAATCACGCCACAGACGATGGCGAAATAGAACGGTTCCCAGGTACTTTTGCCTGCCAGTTGCGTGGCTTTGACCACATCTTCCAGGCCGAGTAACGAAACCAGAGCGGTAGATTTGAGGATCACCTGCCAGTTGTTGCCAATGCCTGGCAGGGCGTAACGCATCATCGCCGGAAACATAATCCGCCGAAACACTTGCCCACGAGTAAAACCGAACGCCGTTGCCGCCTCTATATGCCCTTTTGGCACTGCCATAAACGCGCCACGAAACGTTTCGGTGAAGTAAGCACCGTAGATAAAACCGAGAGTGATAATACCTGCGACCATCGGATCGATATCAATCTGCCCGACGCCCATCGCCTCCGTCACCGTGTTTAGCGCAATCTGCAAACCGTAGAAAATCAGCAGCATCAACACTAAATCCGGCACGCCACGAATCAGCGTGGTATACCCTTCGAAAATCAGCCCCGAAAACCGATTTTGCGAGAGCTTACCGCCAGCGCCAATTAAACCGATGATTACAGCGAGCACTACAGAGCTGATCGCCAGCTCCAGCGTGACGAGCGCACCCTGTAAAATAACACCTGAAAACCCATACAACATGCTGCCTGTCCTGTCGTGTGTGGTGAATTACCGCCTCTTGTCTCCCTCCGGTTACCCGAAGGGAGCGGGCTTTCTTTCACCGATGGCGATTAACCACCATAAACATCAAAATCGAAGTACTTTTTCGCTAATTTCTCGTAAGTACCGTCAGCGCGCATTTCGGCAAAGGCTTTGTTCAGTGCCTCGCGCAATTCGTTATCTTCTTTACGCAGACCCATGCCGGTCCCTACGCCAAACAGTTTTTCATCTTTAACAGACGGGCCACCGAATTTGTAATCTTTACCAACGGGTTGTTTGAGGAAACCTTCGCTGGCGGCGACCTCATCCTGGAATGCGGCATCAATACGTCCGGCAGTCAGGTCAGAATAAATGTTGTCCTGCCCCTGATAAGAGACGATTTCAATGCCTTTTGGTGCCCAGTGTTCGTTACCGAACGTCTCCTGGGTGGTGCCCTGCAATACGCCTACGCGCTTGCCTTTCAGCGACTCGACTGTCGGCTGAATGTCGGAATTTTTCGCCACTACCAGACGAGAGTCGGCAGCGTACAGTTTGTCGGTGAAGGCAATTTCCTGCTGACGTTTTTCCGTAATGGAAAGCGATGACATGATGGCGTCAATCTTCTTCGCTTTTAAGGACGGGATTAACGCATCCAGCGGGTTTTCGACAAACGTACATTGCGTATTGATGCGTTTGCACAATTCCTTCGCCAGATCGATGTCGAAGCCAACCAGTTCACCTTGTGAATTTTTTGATTCAAATGGCGCATAGGTCGGATCGGTACCGATGCGGATGTTTTGCGGAATCGCAGCAAACGCCGCCGTTGCGCTCGAGAAGGCCAGAACCAGAGAGAGCGATAGCACCAGTTTTTTCATAATGTCCTCAACTGACAGTCTTTTTATAGGGAATATTTACAGGTTTGTTACACTTATCGTGCCATAAAATTGACCATCAAGGCAAAATATCCCGCCCCGTTAGACGTATTATTTTTCATTAAAAATGCTTAAGTATGCATTTTAATGCACCACGATAGTGCAACAAACCTGGCGTGCACCATGATCATTCCATCAGGTACAGCTTCCCTGCGACGTATCAGTCACCGTAGACATTAAAGTCGAAATACTTTTTCGCCATCTTGTCGTAGGTGCCGTCCTGACGCAGCTCGCCAAGCGCCTTATTAAACGCAGCCGTCAGTTCAGCATCATCTTTACGTAGCCCGACACCGGTGCCGTCACCGAAGTATTTTTTGTCTTTCACTGAAGGGCCTGCAAAAGCGAAATCTTTACCGGCAGGTTGCTTGAGGAAACCTTCGCTGGCAGCAACCTCATCTTGCAGAGCGGCATCCAGGCGTCCTGCAGCCAGATCGGAATAGACCAAATCCTGGTTAGCATAGGCCACCACATCGACACCCTTACTGCGCCAGTTATCATTGGCATACGCTTCCTGGGTTGATCCCTGCAGCACACCAACATGTTTACCTTTCAGTGAATCCAGCGTTGGCTGAATCGGTGAACCTTTGGCAGCAATCAGACGAGAGTCTGCGGCGTACAGTTTGTCGGAGAAGGCAATCTCCTGCTGACGTTTATCCGTAATGGAGAGCGACGAAATAATGGCGTCGATCTTTTTCGCTTTCAGTGAGGGGATCAGCGCGTCAAAGTCACTGGCAACCCAGGTACATTTCACCTGCATCCGTTTGCACATCTCGTTACCGAGATCGATATCAAAGCCAACAAAGTCACCTTTGGCATCTTTCGATGAGAACGGTGCATAGGTGGTATCCGTTCCGATACGTACCGTCTCCGGCAGTGCCGCGTAGCTGGAAGCTGCTGCGGAAATCCCGACTAACAAAGACAGAGCGAGAATCGACTTCTTCATACATAACCCTCAAGTGAAATGGCTTTTTTATATTGTGTATTGTGTTGTGTGTTTGCAGGCTCGTTCATGCAGGTCTTATGCCATCTTGACGACAACAGTAACATTCAACGTTAAATATGTTAATAAGACGTTGCATTATTGTCCTGAAGTTGAAGATAGCAGGTATGGCGGTTGGATCGCAGCGTTTAGATTGAATGGCAGGAACAAAATGTTGAGGATTTGATCGCGGTTGCAAAATTGCCCTGAAACAGGGCAACAGCGGAGTTATGCGCCCTGCCAGCGGGCAAAGAGATCTTCGGGTAGATTTATCGCAAACTGGTCAAGAACACGGTTAACCGTCTGATTTATCACATCATCAAGGGATTGTGGGCGATGATAAAATGCCGGAACGGGAGGCATAATTACCGCACCGATTTCTGCCGCCTGAGTCATTAAACGCAGGTGGCCTAAGTGCAACGGTGTTTCACGCACGCAGAGCACCAGCGGGCGACGCTCTTTCAGCACCACATCTGCCGCACGGGTCAGTAAGCCATCCGTATAGCTATGCACAATGCCGGACAGGGTTTTGATTGAACAGGGTAAAATCACCATCCCCAACGTCTGGAAAGAACCAGAAGAGATGCTGGCGGCAATATCGCGCGCATCGTGCGTGACATCGGCTAATGCCTGCACATCACGCAGGGAGAAATCCGTTTCAAGGGATAAGGTCTGGCGCGCCGCCTGGCTCATTACCAGATGCGTTTCGATATCTGTGACATCGCGCAGAACCTGTAATAATCGTACGCCATAAATCGCGCCGCTGGCACCGCTGATGCCCACAATGAGTCGTTTCATAAATAGTTGCCCTGTCAGACTTGCAGGCAGACTTTGCAGGATTTCGGCGGGAGTTGCAAGTCAGGGTGCCAGACCGGCACCCTGAGCGAAGGCATCATCCTTCGTTATGCATTTCGAGATTTTCCACTTCGTTCTGACGTTGCACGGCTTTAGCGTCGTCATTACGTAAAGTATCGAGAAAATCGAGGTAGCCCTGATCAACATCTTTGGTGACGTAAACGCCGTTGAACACCGAGCATTCAAACTGCTGGATATCCGGGTTTTCAGCGCGAACGGCTTCGATCAAATCGTTGAGGTCCTGGAAAATCAACCCGTCAGCACCGATGATCTGGCGAATTTCATCTACTTCGCGACCGTGAGCGATCAGTTCCGTGGCGCTCGGCATATCGATACCGTAAACGTTCGGGAAGCGAATTTCCGGTGCCGCAGAAGCGAGGTAAACTTTCTTCGCTCCGGCTTCACGCGCCATCTCGATAATCTGCTCAGAAGTGGTGCCACGCACGATGGAGTCATCGACCAGCAGGACGTTTTTATCACGGAATTCAGCGCGGTTGGCGTTCAGTTTACGGCGCACGGACTTACGACGCAGCTGCTGACCCGGCATGATAAACGTGCGACCAACGTAGCGGTTTTTCACAAAGCCCTGACGGTACGGTTTACCCAGAATACGGGCGATTTCCAGCGCGATATCACACGAGGTTTCCGGAATGGGGATCACCACGTCGATATCCAGATCTTCCCATTCGCGAGCAATTTTCTCGCCCAGCTTGGTGCCCATATTCACACGCGCGCTGTAAACGGAAATTTTGTCGATGAACGAGTCCGGACGGGCAAAGTAAACATACTCGAACAGGCACGGATTGCTGACCGGGTTGTCAGCGCACTGACGGGTAAACAACTGCCCCTCTTCAGTGATGTAAATCGCCTCGCCTGGGGCGACATCACGCAGGAACTCAAAGCCCAGCGTATCGAGCGCAACGCTTTCGGAAGCGACCATATATTCTGTGCGATTGTCGTCGATATCACGTTTCCCCAGTACCAGCGGACGAATACCGTTAGGATCGCGGAAAGCCACCATACCGTGGCCGATAATCATCGCCACACAGGCATACGCGCCGCGGATTAAGCGGTTTGTAGCAGCAATGGCGGCGAAGATGTTGTCGGCTTCCAGCGGGTAGTGGCGGAAGTTGTCCAGCTCGCTGGCGAAGATATTAAGCAGAATTTCCGAGTCGGAAGTGGTGTTGATGTGGCGGCGTTTTTCTTCAAACAGTTTTTTACGCAACTCATGAGCGTTGGTCAGATTGCCGTTGTGGGCAAGCGTGATGCCATACGGGGAGTTAACGTAAAACGGCTGCGCTTCAGAGGCGCTGGAGCTACCAGCCGTGGGGTAACGCACATGACCAATGCCCATATTGCCCTGCAAACGCTGCATATGGCGAGCTTCGAAGACATCGCTCACCAGCCCGTTCGCTTTACGCAAACGGAAGCAGTTATTGGCATCAATGGTGATGATGCCGGCGGCATCCTGACCGCGATGCTGAAGCACCGTTAAGGCATCATAAATCGACTGGTTAACCGGCATAACACCGGCGATACCGACAATACCGCACATACGTCTTTTTCCTCGTTAAGCCACATCTCAGAGCACTTACGCTCTGGGCAAGAAACTTGACGAGCTTTGCAGATAATCAAAAAACCATCTGATGATAAAACTGAACTGCGGGATCAGCTGTGATTTGCTCCAGTCTTCGCTTTTCGACACCCCGGTAAAGGAGTCGAGAAAGAAGAGAATGGCAGCAACAATCAACACACCGCGCAACGCACCGAAACAGACGCCCAGCACCCGGTCGGTGCCCGTCAGGTGGGTTTTCTCAACCAACTGACCTATCACGAAGTTCACGATAGCGCCAACGATCAGTGTCGCGATAAACAGTACCGCGATGGCAATCCCATTTCGAACCAGTTCGTCTTCAAAGCCCGTAAACCAGACTGACAGGTAAGTGTAGTAATGACTGGCGACAAAGAAAGCACAACCCCATGTCACCAGCGATAACGTTTCACGAACAAAGCCGCGGATCAGGCTAACCAGAGAGGAAAAAGCAATCACCGCGATTATGGCGTAATCAATCCAGACCATATGTGTCCCACGATTTTACGCCCTGTCATCCTGTTCGGGGCGCATTCTAACAGAAAAAGAAAACGTTTGCGTAGGGATTTCCTTCCCACGCATCAATAAAAATGGCGCTGAAAAAATATTCAACGCCATCGACTTTTCATGCCTTTGCGGCATCGGGCAATGCGTGTCGGATGCGGCGTGAACGCCTTATCCGACCTACGGTTCTACTCCTGCACAGACCTCGTCGCATCAGGCAAAACCGTACTAATTCGGTGTATAGCCCATCACCACGCCACTTAAGCCAGAAAGCTGCTTGAGTTCACCCAGCGAACCTTTCAGCTTATCTTTCGAGGCATCTGGCCCAACCAGAATACGGGTAATTTTACCCTGCACCGGCGTGGATGGCGACGTATAAACCCGATAACCCGCGCCGCGCAGCTTACCGACAATCTCATTCACTTTATCGGCATTTTTCAGCGCGCCCAGCTGGACGACATACGCTTTACCCGTCGGTGCGGCTTTTTCTTCCACGACCGGCTTCGGTTCTGGCTTCGGCGCAGGTGGTGCTTCAACCTTCGGTTTAGGCGGCTCCACCGGTTTCGGCTTCGGTGGGGCGACCGGTGCAGGTTCCGGTTCAAACTCGGTGTTATTAGCTGCAATAGTGGCCGGATCGAGCGACGGTGCTGCGGCATCACCTGCCCGCACCTCTTCCGCTGCGCCTTCCGGCGGCTGCGTCGGCAGCGCCTGGGTGGCGGCTGGCATCATATCAGGCTCATCGCGATCGCCCGCTTTCGGCACCAGAGGGATTGCCGCGAACTCATCCTGATAATGTTTTTTCTGCCCGTCCAGCAACCCTGGAAGTACAATCACCCCCAGCGCCACCAGCACGATCGTGCCCACTAACCGATTCTGAAACTTACTTGCCACCGCTTCTCCTCGCGTCAATCACTTCCATGACATGTGCGACCGTGTGGAACGAACCACACACCAGCACGGTATCTTCCGCTTTAGCGTCCGCCATTGCGGCATCCCATGCCTGCGCCACGCTATCAAATGATTTGCCGTTACCCAAATGCTCAAGCAGTTGTTCTGCCGTGGCACCGCGCGGCCCTTCCAGTGGCGCACAATACCAGTCATCAACCACGCTTTTCAACCAGGCCAGAGTTCCGGCAATATCTTTATCATGTAGCATACCGATAACCGCCAGCACGCGCCCGTTTTTCGGTAGCGCTTTCATACGCCCGGTGAGATATTCCGCCGCATGTGGATTATGCGCGACATCAAAAATAACGCGTGGCGACTCGCTCACAATCTGGAAACGTCCCGGCAAAATTGCGCTGGCAATCCCGTCGCGAATGGCATTTTCACTGACCTCCAGCCCGCTGGCACGCAGTGCCGCCAGTGCCGTTGCGGCATTCGGTTGCGGGACAAGCGGCAACGGCAGATTTTCCAGCGTGCCGTAAGCATCGCTAAACGTCCAGTCATTGTCGCTGACGGAATAATTCCACTCAACGCCCCGACGTTGTAGCAGTGCGCCTTTTTCCTGCGCCACATCAGCAATGGTAGAAGGCATTTCAGGCTCTCCGACAATTGCCGGTTTTTCATTGCGGAAAATCCCTGCTTTCTCACGACCAATGCTTTCGCGATCTGGCCCCAACCAGTCGGTATGATCCAGCGCAATGCTGGTCACCACCGCAACATCAGCATCGACAATATTGGTTGCATCCAGACGTCCGCCCAGCCCTACTTCCAGAATCACCACGTCAAGTTGTGCCTGTTTGAACAGCCACAACGCCGACAGCGTACCGTACTCGAAATAGGTCAGGGAAATATCACCGCGTGCTGATTCAATCTCCGCAAAAGAGGCTGTGTGGGCCGATTCCGGCAATTCCTGGCCCTGCACACGAACGCGCTCGGTATAACGCACCAGATGCGGCGAACTGTAGACGCCCACTTTGTACCCTGCCGCCATCAGAATCGACTCCAGCGTACGGCAGGTGGTGCCTTTGCCATTCGTACCCGCAACGGTAAATACAAATGGCGCTGGTTTCAGAACGC
Organism: Escherichia sp. HH41S; assembly: GCF_009820115.1. Lineage (NCBI taxonomy): Bacteria > Pseudomonadati > Pseudomonadota > Gammaproteobacteria > Enterobacterales > Enterobacteriaceae > Escherichia > Escherichia sp. HH41S. Next base: position 77,352 of record NZ_VNXE01000095.1, on the reverse strand, counting down.
CAAGACGTGCCGCGACCTGGCTTACGCGCTCAAGGCCAAGATCGATAGTTTTACTGTGCAGGTTTTCCAGATAAGAAAGCCACGAAGCCAGAGGCGACGCGGCTTGAGGAGTGCGTTTGATAATCATGGTATCCGCTGATTCGTTACGGTGAGAATAGCAAAAGGGCAGAGCCAGTGGCCCTGCCCTTATCAGTTATCAGGCCTCAGGTTCCTGATCCGGTACCGGTGGCACCACTACGCCTTCACGCGGCGCTTCAGGATTCGGCGCTGGCAAATTCATCAACTTCGCCAGAATGCTCGCCAGTTTCAGGCGCATTTCCGGACGACGGACGATCATGTCGATGGCGCCTTTCTCGATCAGGAATTCACTGCGCTGGAATCCTGGCGGCAGTTTTTCGCGAACGGTCTGTTCGATAACACGCGGACCGGCAAAGCCGATTAACGCTTTCGGTTCAGCGATGTTGAGATCGCCCAGCATGGCGAAACTTGCAGAAACACCGCCCATGGTCGGGTCGGTCAGCACGGAGATGTACGGCAAGCCGCGCTCCTGCATTTTTGCCAGTGCCGCAGAGGTTTTCGCCATCTGCATCAGCGACATCAGTGCTTCCTGCATACGTGCGCCACCAGAAGCGGAGAAGCAGATCAGCGGGCAGTTATCTTCCAGCGCCTGCTCAACGGCACGTACGAAACGTGCACCTACCACAGACCCCATGGAACCGCCCATAAAGGCGAACTCGAATGCCGCAGCGACAACCGGCATTCCATACAGGGTGCCTTTCATCACCACCAGCGCATCTTTTTCGCCGGTTTCTTTCTGCGCAGATGCCAGACGGTCTTTATATTTCTTGGAGTCACGAAACTTCAGCACATCTTTCGGCTCAAGCTCGCTACCCAGCTCCACAAGGCTTCCTTCATCTAACAGGCTATGCAGGCGATTACGCGCTGTCATACGCATGTGATGGTCACACTTCGGACAGACCTCAAGATTACGTTCCAGCTCAGCGCGGTATAAAACCTGACCGCAGCTATCACACTTAGTCCACACACCTTCAGGAATGCTCGCCTTGCGGGTGGGAGTAATGTTGCTTTTAATTCGTTCAATCCAGCTCATTAGGGACCTTTCTGTCTGAACCTGGTTCGATGCCAGTTTTATCTTTGGGGACGCATAATGCCATTTTTGCCCCCAACAGACCATGAATGTTGCACATTAAAACATAACAGCCCGAAACTTTGGATAAAAAAGTGGTCGAACCGCGGAGTTACTTTTTATTTTGCGGCGCGTGCCGCAGCGCGTTTGTGACGGATAATTTCGATGACGCCCGGCAAAATGGAAACCACAATAATCCCGACGATCAGCAGCTTAAGGTTATCCTGAACCATCGGAATTGTACCGAAGAAATAGCCTGCGTAGGTAAAAAGCAGTACCCACAACAGTGCGCCGATCACGTTATAGGCAGCGAAATGACGGTACGACATGTGGCCCATCCCTGCGACAAAGGGGGCAAACGTTCTGACGATCGGCACAAAACGGGCGAGAATAATGGTTTTGCCGCCGTGTTTTTCATAAAACTGATGAGTTTTGTCGAGATAGCTACGACGAAAAATTTTCGAGTTCGGATTACTGAATAATTTCTCACCGAACAACCGTCCTATGGTGTAGTTGACCGCATCACCAACAATCGCGGCAATTAACATCAGTACCACCATCATATGAACATTGAGATCGTTGGTTTCAAGCGAGGCCAGTGCCCCTGCAACAAACAGCAGCGAATCTCCCGGTAAGAACGGCGTTACCACCAGACCGGTTTCACAGAACAAAATCAAAAACAGGATGGCATAAACCCAGACGCCGTACTCTGCGACCAGTTCTGCCAGATGCACGTCAATGTGCAGGATAAAATCGATGAGGAAATAAATCAGGTCCATATTAGCCTATGCCTTGTACTCGTTATCTCTCAGGCCGTAACTACGTTGGCTACAGCCTGAAATTTTCCGAGCTTTATTCTCGTTAGTCCGCCAGAAATAGCGGGCCCATTGGCGGTTTTGGAAGATCAAACCGGTCAGGGTAATCCACCGCGACCAGATACAGCCCTTCCGCTTTTGCCGTTGCTGCCGCCAGCGTTCTGTCCTTTGCTGCCAGCAGTTCTGCTATCCAGCTCTCCGGCTGGTTGTTGGCACCGACTTCCATCAGGCTGCCGACAATATTCCTCACCATATGATGTACAAAGGCATTTGCTTTGATATCTACCACCACATAAGGACCGTGACGCGTGACGTTAATATGCATAACGTTGCGCCACGGGGTTCGGGACTGGCACTGCACCGCACGGAACGAGGTGAAATCATTCTCGCCCAGCAGGCATTGCGCGGCCCGATGCATCCGTTCAGCGTCCAGCGGTTCGTAAAAATGGGTTACCCCTTTACTCAGCACTGCCGGACGCAGCCGATGATTGTAGATGATGTAGCGATAACGGCGAGCCGTGGCGCTAAATCGGGCATGAAAATCATCAGGTACAGCTTTAACCCAACGCACGGCGATGTCACCAGGTAAATTCGCATTTACGCCCAACGTCCACGCAGCGTCTTTGCGCTGCGCGGTCGTTTCGAAATGCACAACCTGCCCTGTACCGTGTACGCCTGCGTCGGTACGCCCGGCGCAGAAGACGGTGATCGGTTCGTTCGCCACCTGGGAGAGCGCCTTTTCCAGCTTCTCCTGTACACTGCGTACTTCGTTCTGCCGTTGCCAGCCGTAATACTTACTACCGTCGTACTCAATGCCCAGCGCAATTTTGTAAACTGGCGATTGTTGCTGGTCGGACATTAGTACAGATACTCCTGCACCAGTTTCTCGGCGATTTTTACTGCCATCAGCGCGCCGCCAAAGCGAACATTATCGGCCACTGACCAGAACTGGACTTGCTCCGGCATACCGTAGTCATTGCGTACACAGCCAACGGAAAGATGCGGCGTACCAGAAGCATCCCCCACCTGCGTCGGGAATTCGTTCTCTTCAGAGAGCACAATATCTTCGCCCTGGGCAAACGCATCACGCGCTTCTTCTGCCGCCAGCGGACGCAGTGCTTCAAAGTTGACCATCTGGGCATGACCGTAGAAAACCGGTGCCTGGACGACGCTTGCCGAAATCATCAGCCCTTCGTCTTGCAGGATTTTGCGTACTTCGTCAACGATACGACGTTCTTCACGCACGCTACCTTCACTATCCGGCAGTAACGGCAGCATGTTGAACGCCAGCTGACGACCGAAGAAATCCTCTTCATCAATCGGAATACCGTTCAACAGTTTCGCGCTCTGCCCTGCTAACGCATCGACCGCTTTTTTACCCTGGGCGGAGGCAGAAATCAGGCTGGTGACGCTGATACGTGACAAACCGCCCTGATCGATTAACGGTTTCAGTGCTGCCAACAGCTGGCTGGTCAGGCTGTCCGGTACGGCGATGACATTTCGGTTGCGGTAATCGGTCAGTACAAACGGGTTAACTTCCGGCACCACCAGCGGTACGTCAGGTTCGAGAGCAAACAATCCGCTGCTGTCGATCACCAGGCAACCTGAGTTGGTCGCTTCTTCAACCCAGGCAGCGGTAGCTTCTTTGCCTGCGACAAAAAACGCCAGTTGCGCCTGCGTCCAGTCGAATTCAGCGGCATCCTGCACGGTGATTGTCTTACCACCAAAGCGCAGTTGTTCGCCTGCGCTTTCGTTACGTGCCAGTGCATAAATTTCCCCAACCGGGAACTGACGTTCAGCCAGCGTTTCAAGCAGGGCTTCGCCCACAGCGCCAGTTGCGCCCAGGACGGCAATGTTCCAGCCTTCAGACATGGTGGTTTACTCCAGAAATAGCAAAGCTCCCTGCCAATATTACAGCAGAGAGCATGAAGAAGAGATTAACGTGCCGGATGATGAACGGCGTTAAAACCCAGTTTACACAGCAATGATGCCGCACTGGCGTCATCACAAATTACATACAGAGATGACCATTCACGGCGCTCAAGATAGTTTTTGCGCAGTTTATCGAACTCACCCGGTATCCCGGCGACTTTACGCAGCGGTGCGTCATCGCGGCGCACATCATACACCAAATGCACCAGCCTTTTCAGCGTCGGTTGATCGAGCGGACCATGCAGTGTAATACGGCCAAATTCTGGCGCGGGTAGCAACGTATCAAGCGCAACGTGTTGCTCATGCCCAATAAACTTGCTATACGCTTCAAATACTTGCGTAGTGCCACGGGCTTTACCTTCGAGGGTGTAGCCCGCAATATGCGGCGTGCCGATATCCACTTTTTTCAGCAATTCTACGTTGAGTTCCGGTTCGCCTTCCCAGACATCCAGCACTACGCTTAACTTCTGACCTTCATTCAGACAGGTCAACAGGGCAGTATTATCGACGACTGCGCCACGGCAGGCGTTAATCAAGATCGCTCCCGGCTTCAGGTTACGAATCAGTTTTTCGTCCGCCAGATGCAGCGTTTTGTACGGTCCGTCTTTAAAGAGTGGCGTATGGAATGTCAGGATATCCGCATGCTGGACTAATTCATCCAACGAACGGAAATCGCCCTCATCCCCACGATCGGCACGCGGCGGATCGCAAAGCAAGGTTTTGATCCCCAGCGCTTCCAGTCGCGCCTGTAAACGCCGACCAACGTTACCAACGCCCACAATCCCCACGGTACGCTCATGCAGTGAAAATCCATCGCGTTCAGCAAGCATCAGCAGTGAGGAGAAAACATATTCCACCACCGCAATCGCATTACAGCCAGGTGCTGCGGAAAAACCAATTCCCGCCTGCTTTAACCATGCTTCATCGACATGGTCGGTTCCCGCTGTGGCTGTGCCAACAAATTTAATGGGTTTTCCTGCCAGCAAAGATTCATTCACTTTCGTGACCGAACGCACCATCAGCGCATCCGCGTCTGCCAGTTGAGCTACTGGGATTGGACGCCCCGGAACCGCAGTCACCTCACCCAAACGGCTAAATAAGTCGCGGGCATAAGGCATATTTTCATCAACAAGGATTTTCACGTTTGTGTTACCTGTATGAGACGAGAGTTAACCGGACAAGTGTGCCATAATCTCGCGGCCAGGCATACTTGCGATGATTTCAGGTATAAGGATACGTAATGATACAACCTATTTCCGGCCCTCCTCCTGGGCAACCACCAGGTCAGGGAGATAACCTGCCGTCTGGCGCGGGCAATCAGCCTTTATCCAGTCAGCAACGTACTTCGCTGGAAAGCTTAATGACGAAAGTGACTTCGCTGACGCAACAGCAAAGAGCAGAACTGTGGGCGGGTATCAGGCATGATATTGGCCTGTCGGGAGATTCGCCGCTGCTTTCGCGTCACTTTCCCGCCGCTGAGCATAATCTGGCGCAACGTTTGCTGACCGCGCAAAAAAGCCATTCTGCCCGCCAGCTTTTAGCCCAATTGGGTGAGTATTTACGCCTGGGGAATAATCGTCAGGCGGTCACGGATTATATTCGTCATAACTTTGGTCAGACGCCACTGAATCAGCTCTCACCGGAGCAATTAAAAACCATTCTCACCCTGTTGCAGGAAGGGAAGATGGTTATCCCGCAACCGCAGCAGCGCGAGGCGACCGACCGTCCGTTATTACCGGCGGAGCACAATACGCTCAAACAGCTGGTTACCAAACTTGCGGCGGCAACGGGAGAACCCAGCAAGCAGATCTGGCAATCGATGCTGGAACTTTCCGGGGTGAAAGATGGTGAGTTAATTCCAGCGAAACTGTTTAACCATCTGGTGACCTGGCTGCAGGCGCGTCAGACGCTAAGCCAGCAAAATACGCCGACGCTGGAATCACTACAGATGGCGCTGAAACAACCTTTAGATGCCAGTGAACTGGCGGCGTTATCGGCATATATCCAGCAAAAATATGGCCTTTCTGCGCAATCATCGCTTTCTTCAGCCCAGGCTGAGGATATCCTTAATCAGCTTTATCAACGGCGGGTTAAAGGGATTGATCCGCGTGATATGCAACCGCTGCTTAATCCTTTTCCACCGATGATGGACACGTTGCAAAATATGGCAACGCGTCCCGCGCTGTGGATACTATTAGTCGCGATTATCCTGATGCTGGTCTGGCTGGTTCGTTAACCCCGACGAAACGACAGTATCGTGACAATAATTCCCAGCACCGCAGAGATCGCCCCGGCAAGAAATACCGATGAGTAACCAAACGTGGTCGCCAGCATTCCCGCCAGCGGCCCGGAGACGCCGAGGGCGATATCCTGAAACGCGGCGTATCCACCCAGTGCGGTGCCACGAACTTGTGACGGTACGCGTTTAACCACCTCCACGCCCAGCGCTGGAAAGATAAGCGAACATCCAGCTCCGGTTAAGGCCGCGCCCGCTAATGCGACCCACGCACCTGGCGCCTGCCAGAGCAGCAACAAGCCCACTGTTTCTACAAGCAGAGAAACAATCGCCACTTTCACGCCGCCAAAACGGTCTGGCATCCAGCCAAACATCACGCGCATCACGACAAATGCGCCGCCAAATGCGGTGAGTGTAAAGCCTGCCATCGCCCATCCTTTGCTGGCAAAGTAGAGCGAAACAAAAGTCCCGATAACCGCAAAGCCAACACCTTGTAGCGCCAGACCTAACCCTGGTTTCCAGATAAGCCCGACAACGCTCCACAGCGATGGACGTTCTCCCGCCAGGGCCGGTACTTTGCGCACTGTGCCGTTACAGGCCCACGCCAGTATGGGTAATGCCATTGTGGTGAGCGCCAGGGCAGCAAAACCGTAATGGCTATGAATCAACAGGCCAAGCGGCGCACCAACAGCGAGGGCACCGTAAATCGCCATTCCGTTCCATGACATCACTTTGCCGGAATGTTTTGGCCCAACGATGCCCAATCCCCAGGTCAGAGCCCCCGTCAGTAACTGGCTTTCACCAAAGCCAAGAATCAAACGTCCGACGACCAACAGAGCAAATTTGAACGGTGCGGAGACGGGCAAAATCGCCGCCAACAGCAGTGCGCCCCCTGCCAGACCACAAGCTAACATCCCCTGAAGCGCCGAACGTTTTGCACCATATTGATCGGCCAGTCGCCCGGCATAGCCACGCGTCAGCACCGTAGCCAAAAACTGAATGCCGACGGCAATCCCGACCATGGTGTTGCCATAGCCCAGCTCATGATGAACAAACAGCGGGATAACCGGCAATGGTAACCCTACGGTCATGTAGGTGAGAAAAACCGCAAAAGCGATGCGGAAAAGCGAAAAATTGGCAGAAGATCGTGTTTCGGTTTGGCTTACAGCAGTCATGCATTACTCCAGAATGCAGCGCGAGGCGAGGAATTTCCCCGTCTCATCTCTCTGGTTTCAGGGTTACGGTACGCGTTGGCAGGATTTAACGCGTACGTCTTTTCAGAAGGAAATCAACAAAGCGGGAAGTTTGCCTGGAACAGGCGGCGATTGTCAATGATGTGAAAAAGGGAACCATTTGGTTCCCTTTTTCTTTAGTGCCGGAAGCGGCACTGGCGCGTATCGTCGGATGCGACGCTGACGCGTCTTATCCGACCTACTCCGAATTAATCTTTCAGCTTACGCATTACCAGCGTGGCGTTGGTGCCACCGAAGCCGAAGCTGTTAGACATAACGGTAGTCAGTTCGCGATCGGTCGTTTCGGTCACAATGTTCAGACCCGCAGCCTGCTCGTCCAGCTCTTCAATGTTGATGCTCGGTGCGATAAAGCCGTGTTCCAGCATCAGCAGAGAGTAGATAGCTTCCTGCACACCCGCAGCGCCCAGAGAGTGACCGGTCATTGCTTTGGTTGCAGAAATCGCCGGGCTCTTATCACCGAATACTTCACGGATAGCCGCCAGCTCTTTCACGTCGCCAACCGGAGTTGAAGTACCGTGAGAGTTCAGGTAGTCGATTGGCGTATCAACACCGTGCATCGCCATCTGCATGCAGCGAACTGCGCCTTCGCCAGACGGAGCAACCATGTCTGCACCATCAGACGTTGCGCCGTAACCAACGATTTCAGCATAGATGTGAGCCCCACGCGCCAGCGCGTGTTCCAGTTCTTCAACCACCACCATACCGCCGCCGCCAGCGATAACGAAACCGTCGCGGTGAGCGTCGTAAGTACGGGAGGCTTTTTCTGGGGTGTCGTTGTATTTAGTAGACAGCGCGCCCATCGCGTCGAATTCGCAAGCCATTTCCCAGCACAGCTCTTCGCCGCCGCCAGCAAACACAATGTCCTGTTTGCCCAGTTGGATCTGCTCTACTGCGTTACCGATACAGTGTGCGGAAGTCGCACACGCGGAGCTGATGGAGTAGTTAACGCCGTGAATTTTAAACGGCGTGGCGAGGCAGGCAGAAACGCCAGATGCCATCGCTTTGGTGACCACATACGGGCCAACCGCTTTCAGGCCGCGCGGGCTACGCATAGCGTCAGCGCCGAACACCTGGAAACGCGGGGAACCGCCGCCAGAACCTGCAATCAGGCCAACGCGCGGGTTATTCTGATAAGCTTCCGGGGAGAGGCCAGCATCTGCAATTGCCTGCTCCATAGAAAGGAATGCATAAATGGATGCGTCGCTCATAAAGCGCACAACTTTGCGGTCAATGAGGCCAGTGGTATCCAGTTTTACGTTGCCCCAGACGTGGCTACGCATGCCGGAATCCTTCAGCTCCTGAGAGAAAGTGATCCCTGAACGTCCTTCACGCAGAGATGCCAGGACTTCCTGCTGGTTATTACCGATGCTGGAAACAATGCCCAGGCCAGTAATCACTGCACGTTTCATTCAATACCTCTGTAAGTCGCACATAGAGTAAGTTTCGAATGCACAATAGCGTACACTTGTACGCCGAACAAGTCCGATCAGCCAATTAATAGAGAAATTTGCGCAGCCTGACACACATCGCTAAGATCGAGCCACCGCCTGTAAGACGAGTAACTTACGTGAAACACTACGCCATACAACCTGCCAACCTCGAATTTAATGCTGAGGGTACACCTGTTTCCCGAGATTTTGACGATGTCTATTTTTCCAACGATAACGGACTGGAAGAGACACGCTATGTTTTTCTTGGGGGTAACCAATTAGAGGCACGCTTTCCTGAACATCCGCATCCTCTGTTTGTGGTAGCAGAGAGCGGCTTCGGCACCGGATTAAACTTCCTGACGCTATGGCAGGCATTTGATCAGTTTCGCGAAGCTCATCCGCAAGCGCAATTACAACGCTTACATTTCATTAGTTTTGAGAAATTTCCCCTCACTCGTGCGGATTTAGCCTTAGCGCATCAACACTGGCCAGAACTGGCACCGTGGGCAGAAAAACTTCAGGCGCAGTGGCCTTTGCCCTTGCCCGGTTGCCATCGTTTATTGCTCGATGAAGGCCGCGTGACGCTGGATTTATGGTTTGGCGACATTAACGAACTGACCAGCCAACTGGACGATTCGCTAAATCAAAAAGTAGATGCCTGGTTTCTGGACGGCTTTGCGCCAGCGAAGAACCCGGATATGTGGACGCAAAATCTGTTTAACGCCATGGCAAGGCTGGCGCGTCCGGGTGGCACTCTGGCGACATTTACGTCTGCCGGTTTTGTCCGCCGCGGTTTGCAGGAAGCCGGATTCACCATGCAAAAGCGCAAAGGGTTTGGGCGTAAACGGGAGATGCTTTGTGGGGTAATGAAACAGACATTACCCCTCCCCTGCTCCACGCCGTGGTTTAACCGTACGGGTAGCAACAAATGGGAAGCGGCGATTATTGGCGGTGGTATCGCCAGCGCATTATTGTCGCTGGCGCTATTACGTCGTGGATGGCAGGTAACGCTTTATTGTGCGGATGAGGCCCCCGCGCTCGGTGCTTCCGGCAATCGCCAGGGGGCGCTGTATCCGCTCTTAAGTAAACATGATGAAGCACTAAACCGGTTTTTCTCCAATGCATTTACTTTTGCTCGTCGGCTTTACGATTTATTGCCTGTTAAATTTGATCATGACTGGTGCGGCGTCACGCAGTTAGGCTGGGATGAGAAAAGTCAGCACAAAATCGCACAAATGCTGTCGATGGATTTACCCGCAGAACTGGCTGTGGCCGTTGATGCTAAGGCGGTTGAACAAATTACGGGCGTTGCGACAAATTGCAGCGGTATTACTTATCCGCAAGGTGGTTGGCTGTGTCCGGCAGAGCTGACCCGTAATGTGCTGGAGCTGGCACAACAGCAGGGTTTGCAGATTTGTTATCAACATCAGTTAAAGGATTTATCCCGTAAAGATGACTGTTGGTTATTGAATTTTGCGGGTGATCAGCAAGCGACGCATAGCGTGGTGGTACTGGCGAACGGGCATCAAATCAGCGGTTTCAGCCAAACGTCGTCTCTGCCGGTGTATTCCGTTGCCGGTCAGGTCAGCCATATTCCGACAACGCCGGAACTGGCGGAGCTGAAGCAGGTGCTGTGCTATGACGGTTACCTCACGCCACAAAATCCGACGAATCAACATCATTGTATTGGTGCCAGTTATCATCGCGGCAGCGAAGATACGGCGTACAGTGATGAAGATCAGCAGCAGAATCGCCAGCGGTTGATTGATTGTTTCCCACAGGCGCAGTGGGCAAAAGAGGTTGATGTCAGTGATAAAGACGCTCGCTGCGGTGTGCGTTGTGCCACTCGTGATCATCTGCCAATGGTAGGCAATGTCCCTGATTATGATGCAACGCTCGCAGAATATGCCTCTCTGGCGGAACAGAAAGACAACGCGGTCAGCGCGCCGGTTTATGACGATCTTTTTATGCTTGCGGCTTTAGGTTCGCGTGGTTTGTGTTCTGCCCCGCTGTGTGCCGAGATTCTGGCAGCGCAGATGAGCGACGAACCGATTCCGATGGATAGCAATACGCTGGCGGCGTTAAATCCAAATCGGTTATGGGTGCGGAAGTTGTTGAAAGGGAAAGCGGTTAAGGCAGGGTAATCTGCTTTGGCAGCGTTTGTCGGATGCGGCGTGAACGCCTTATCCGACCTACGTGAAATCTGTAGGCCTGATAAGACGCGATAAGCGTCGCATCAGGCATTATGCACTCAATGTCGGATGCGGCGTGAACGCCTTATCCGACCTACGTAAAACCTGTAGGCCTGATAAGACGCGGTAAGCGTCGCATCAGGCATTATGCACTCAATGTCGGATGCGGCGTGAACGCCTTATCCGACCTACGTGAAACCTGTAGGCCTGATAAGACGCGATAAGCGTCGCATCAGGCATGACGCTCCAGACGCCAACAACTTACTGCTGTGACGCCTGTTGAAACAGATTTTCCCACATATCGGTCACCAGCGCCTGGTCTCGCGGCGACAACTCACCGGCACCAATGGCTTTTTCCAGACTCTGGCTAACGGTCGTATGTACCGCCTGGGCGGAGTGGTCATCACCACTTTCCAGTTCTGCGATGGCTAATGTCAGGTGGCCACGCAAATACCCACTGGCAAACAACTCATCATCACTGGCATGGTCAACCATACCGTCGATTAATGCCAGAATGCGTGATTCAAACTCCGCGATCATCTTCTTTCCTCATTGTAAAACGTGGCGCAGGCTTCAGTTGAGCGCTTCCGGCCACGGGAACTGTTCCGCCGTAAGTTCCGGCGTGTGATAATAATTTTGTAGTGCTTTAATGAAGCGTGCCGGACGCTCGGGAATACCGTTTGCCAGATAATCCATCACCTGTGCATGTACCCGCCGTTGAAATACCACGCGGTCCGGTTCGAAATCCCCTTCCAGATTGTCGCAACTGACATTAAACGGATATCCCGCCGCCACACAGAACAACCAGTCCAGCGCCTGCGGCTTCACTTCAACATCTTCAAACTGGCCTTGCGTTTGGGCATCGCGTCCGTCCGGACAATACCAGTAGCCGAAATCAACCAGCTCACGGCGCGCTTTCCCGGCAATACACCAGTGCGAAATCTCATGAATTGCGCTGGCATAAAAGCCGTGAGCAAAGACGATTCGGTTATACGGTACTTCAGCATCAGCAGGAAGATAGATCGGTTCGTCGTCGCCTTTAATCAGACGGGTATTAAATTCATCGGCAAAGCAGCTATTAAAAATTTCAATCAACTGCTCATAGTGGTGTGTACTATTCATTAGTTCATCCCCAACCAGTGGAGGATCTCCTGTCCGTGGCTATCGTAAAGTAATTTGGCACTCATCACCGCCGAGACGATAACAATCATCGGGCGAATCAGCTTTTGCCCTTTGCTCAACACCAGTCTTGACCCCATGCGCGCGCCGAGGAACTGCCCCACCAGCATCACAAATCCTGTCGCCCAAATCACTTTGCCGCCGAGAATAAACAGCAGCAAACCGCCGATGTTTGACGTTGCGTTGAGTAATTTGGCGTGGGCCGTGGCTTTGGCGAGGTTAAAGCCGCACAGCGTAACGAAGGCTAACGCGTAAAACGATCCGGCAGCCGGGCCAAAGAATCCATCGTAAAAACCAACGCAGCCCCCTGCTACCAGCGCAAATGGCAGTCCATACATCCGACGCTGGCGATCTTCTTCTCCCAGTTTGGGCATCAGTAAGAAATAAAGACCAATACAAATCACCAGAATGGGCAAAATCTGCCGCAAGACATCAGCCTGAACGTACTGCACCAGCAAAGCGCCGCTCATTGAGCCAATAAAGGTCATGGCGATATTGAGTTTCTGATCGCTTAAGCTAACCACTTTGCGGCGAATAAAGTAGATAGTGGCAGAAATAGAGCCACCGCAGGCTTGCAGTTTATTGGTTGCCAGCGCGTTAGCCGGAGACATCCCCGCCGCCATTAATGCCGGAATGGTGAGTAGCCCACCGCCCCCGGCAATAGAGTCGATAAATCCCGCCAGTATGGCGACAAAAAAGAGGAGTCCCAGCAACAGCGGGGAAACCATAAACAGGTTATTAAACGTTTCCATTAGATCACGTGCTCATCCAGTAGCGCCTGGCAGGAAGGCGGCAACGGAGGCGGTGTCTTCTTCTCAGGCTTTGTTGTTCCCGGTTTTGGTGGTTCAAACCAGCTTTGCAGTTCTGCCCCGCAACCATCGCCCGGTGGCGGTAAAGGTTGATCTTCACACTCCAGACTATCGGCAGGACAACGTAATCGTACATGCATATGGGCGCGATGCTGGAACCAGGGTCGCACTTTGCGCAACCAGTCGCGATCGGTGCCCGCATCAAGGCAAAGTTGTTGTTTAATCGCCGGATTAACAAAAATGCGCGTGACGTCTTTGTCCTGCGCGGCGAGTTTAATCAAGCTGAAAATTTCGGGCTTCCACAGCGTGGGGACAACGTGTTTACCGTCGCGGGAAACCAAATCTAATGCTTGCGGGCGCAAGAGTTGCGCGGAGGTCCAGCGTTTTTTCGGCAGTTGCAGGAAGATGTCCACATCCAGTCCGGTCTGGTGGCTGGCGTGACCGCCGTTGAAACGACCACCAGCAGGCATCCCCATATCGCCAATCAGCACTGTACCCATGCCCAGATTGCTCACCTGGCGACTCAGACGCTGGATAAACATCACCAGGTCCGGGTGCCCGAAATAGCGACGCTGATCGGTACGCATGACCTGATAATGTTCGGACTGTATCGGCAGCGTATCAGCACCGACGATACAGCCATTAGAAAAACTGCCTATCGATTGTGCGCTACCCGGCACAGGTTGGGTTATTTTTTGCCACGGCGTCGCTGCCAGGCTGGCGCTACTGGCAAGCAGGGCCAGCAGCGCAATCGCAGTTTTGTTCATTTTTACCAGCGTGGAATATCAGTCTTCACATCAGCATTTTGCGCCCGTTGCCGTAACAGGTGATCCATTAAAACGATCGCCAGCATCGCTTCCGCGATCGGCACCGCGCGGATCCCAACACAAGGATCGTGACGGCCTTTGGTGATCATCTCAACTTCTTCGCCAAAGCGGTTAATGGTGCGTCCAGGCACAGTAATGCTGGAGGTTGGTTTCAGCGCCATATGGGCGATAATTTGCTGCCCGCTGCTGATGCCACCAAGAATGCCGCCCGCATGGTTGCTCTGGAAACCGTCTTTGGTGATTTCGTCGCGGTTCTGGCTGCCGCGCAGCGCCACCACGTCAAAGCCGTCGCCAATTTCCACGCCTTTCACCGCGTTGATGCTCATCAGCGCGTGGGCGATGTCGGCATCCAGGCGATCAAAGACCGGCTCGCCAAGTCCGGCAGGGACGCCACTGGCCACCACGGTGACTTTCGCGCCAATAGAGTCGCCCTCTTTTTTCAGCGCGCGCATCAGTTCATCTAAGGCTTCGATTTTGTCCGGATCCGGGCAGAAGAATGGATTTTGCTCGACCTGAGACCAGTCTTTGATTTCCAGCGGAATGTCGCCCATTTGGGTCAGGCAGCCGCGAATTTCAATACCAAATTTCTCAGCGAGATATTTTTTGGCAATCGCCCCTGCTGCAACGCGCATGGCGGTTTCGCGAGCGGAAGAACGACCGCCGCCGCGATAATCGCGCAGGCCATATTTTTGTTCGTAGGTGTAATCGGCATGGCCTGGACGGAAAACGTCTTTAATTGCGCTGTAATCCTGAGAACGCTGGTCAGTGTTTTCGATCAACAAACCAATGCTGGTGCCGGTAGTAACGCCTTCAAAAACACCGGAGAGAATTTTGACCTGATCCGGCTCACGACGCTGGGTGGTATAGCGCGATGTCCCAGGGCGACGACGGTCGAGATCGTGTTGCAGGTCCGCTTCCGTCAGCGGAATACCTGGCGGAACACCATCGACGATGCAGCCGAGCGCCAGCCCGTGCGATTCGCCGAAGGTGGTTACGCGAAAGAGTTGTCCAATTGTGTTTCCAGCCATCACGGCTCCGTTATTGTTGTGTTTGCGTGTTTACTTAATCTTTATAAATCGCGAAATGTTCTCGTGCAGCAATAAGCTGCTCTTTGGTGAGCATAAACACACCATCACCGCCGTTATCAAACTCCAGCCAGGTGAACGGAACATCCGGATATTGTTCCATAAGATGTACCATGCTGTTGCCGACTTCACAAATCAGCACACCATCATCAGCAAGGTAATCTGCCGCATTACCGAGAATACGACGCGTCAGTTTCAGGCCGTCAGTACCAGATGCCAGACCCAGTTCCGGCTCGTGACGGTATTCATTTGGCAGGTCGGACATATCTTCCGCATCAACGTACGGCGGGTTAGTGACGATCAGGTCGTACTGCACTTTCGGCAAGTCCCGGAACAGATCGGAACGAATCGGAATGACGTTGTGGATCAGACCATGTTCTTCGATGTTCTGTTCAGCAACCGCCAGCGCGTCAGGAGAGATGTCTACCGCGTCGACTTCTGCTTCCGGAAAGGCATAAGCGCAGGCAATCGCAATACAGCCGCTTCCGGTGCACATATCTAAAATGTGTTGCGGTTGCTTGCTGATGAGTCCGGCAAATTTATTGTTGATAAGTTCACCAATCGGCGAGCGCGGCACCAGCACACGTTCATCGACGTAAAATTCATGACCGCAGAACCAGGCTTTGTTGGTCAGGTAGGCCACCGGAATGCGTTCGTTGACGCGGCGGATCACGCGCTCAACAATACGGTGTTTTTCGCTGGAAGTCAGACGCGCGGTGCGCATATCTTCCGGAATATCCAGCGGCAGGTAGAGCGATGGCAGCACCAGTTGTACTGCTTCATCCCACGGGTTATCGGTGCCGTGGCCGTACCAGATATTTGCCGCGCTGAAGCGGCTCACCGACCAGCGCAACATGTCCTGAATGGTTTGCAGCTCATTTACTGCTTCATCAACGAAAATTTTATCCACGTATTCCTCCAGGGCATGGTCGCATTAATTTCGGCGGCTAGTTTGCCATGAAGATGACGATAAATCAGCATTCACGCGCGGTGAGTGAGGAAAAATACGTTTAAAACGATCGATTAGACGACGAGTCGGGTAAACTGTAGGAAAATTAGAAATGAGAGATGTAAATGAAAAAGAAATCATCACTTAGCGAGGAGGACCAGGCGCTGTTCCGCCAGTTGATGGCGGGAACTCGCCAGATAAAGCAGGACACCATCGTCCATCGGCCGCTGCGTAAAAAAATTAGCGAAGTACCGGTCAAGCGGTTAATTCAGGAACAGGCCGATGCCAGCCATTATTTCTCCGATGAGTTTCAACCGTTATTGAATACCGAAGGTCCGGTGAAATATGTCCGTCCGGATGTCAGCCACTTTGAAGCGAAGAAACTGCGCCGCGGCGATTATTCGCCGGAATTGTTTTTGGATTTACACGGTTTGACGCAATTGCAAGCTAAGCAGGAACTTGGGGCTCTGATTGCCGCCTGCCGTCGTGAACATGTGTTTTGCGCCTGCGTGATGCATGGTCATGGTAAGCATATTTTGAAGCAGCAAACGCCGCTGTGGCTGGCGCAACATCCCCATGTGATGGCGTTTCACCAGGCACCGAAAGAGTACGGCGGTGATGCAGCTTTATTAGTGTTGATTGAAGTGGAAGAGTGGTTGCCGCCTGAGTTGCCCTGACATCATTATCAACATGCACTTTCACCGACCAGCTAACTGGTCGGTGAAATAATGTTACAACATATTCAATACATACTGAAAGCGACACGTGGAGTCTATTGCCTGCCTGTTACTGGTATCAACACGCACTAACATATCGTGCAGTTGCCGGTCGGTTATCGGGTGCCGCGTTGGCGCGACTGTTACTCTGGCGTCATCGCACCCTTCAGCCGTAAACGTGATTTGCTGACTGACAAAGCGGCAATACGCACCGCGCTCATCTATTTTACTGCCATCACAAAGCTGACCATCTTTCATCAGATAGGTAGATAAGTTTTTTTCAATGACTGAACCTGTCGATTGCAGATTCAAAAGTTGACTGTGTTCAACCCGGCCGTCACTCCAGGAGATATCATAGTTTGTTAATGGCTCACCCGGACACGTTGTTGTATAGCTTGTCGGCCCCCTATAGTATTCCACCTTATGTGAAAGAACTAAATTTACAGAACTGTTAGCCGTAAAACCCACCAACCACGGACACGTCTCTGCCGAGCCATCAACTTCTATGGTTAGGTTTAAATATGAGCAACTCCAGTCAACATTTGGATCAATGTTGAGAACCCCTGGGCACTTATAGGCATCAGTATAAGTACCCGAACGGGCCGTGATTTTGGGTGCGGGCACGTTTCCGGGTCCGGTCCATGACCTATTCGGGATAGCCTCAAAAGCAACACCCGCAGGTCTATCCTGATAATACTCCCCATGATAAACCCCATTGGTCGTCAACAAATCAAGATAGAAGTATAACTTTGCGGTAGCCGTAACAGTTCCGTAATAGATTATCACGTTATTGTAGGTTGTCCCCAGTTTCGCCAGGGCTCCCTGGCTAAAGCACAGCGCCAGCATGACGTAAAACAGAAATCGTAATTTTTTCATATTATATATACTCGAAGGTCGCCGTCAGGTTGGCGGTAAAATCGCCCATCGTCACTTCCCGACCGCTTTTCGCCTGTAACCAGGCCCTGAAATTAATGTCATTACTGCCATCGCTAAGCGTGAATTTCGCCCCGGTTGGGTCGTTAATCGCCACCCGTACACCGTCCGTCGTTTCCATCCCAATCCCGACGCCCTGTGCGGTTGATGTGGTATCCAGCGCCAGGAAACCAGGCTGTTCACTGTCTTCCGTACCGGTAAGAGTCACCTGGACCTGATAACTCGCAGGCCCCTTACAATCTTTCAGCTTAAACACCACCGGAACGTGCGCAGACTCCCCCGCAGCCATAAGATCCCGACGACTGATAGTCGGAAAATGGACTTCGGCCAGATTTCCGCTCTCAACCACCAGCGTACAAGAGCGGCTAATTAAATTGCCGTAAAAATGCAGGTTGTTGTCCACGGCCAGGGCATGCGTGCTGCCGATCAACAGCAGGCCCGCTAACAGCCCATAGCCGAGCGAATAAATACGTTCTGTCTTCATTGATAATCCACCCGCAATGTTGCATAGGCTGAAAACGTGGTATCACTCAGCACCGCATCGGCTGACTTCACTGGCACGGCTTCCAGCTTCGGCTTTTGGGTAAAATCGGTGGCGTTAATAGTAAGCGGAGTATTCAGCTTAAAAGGCTGACCATCGTGCTGAAGTTCAATACCAAAGCCGGGAACGTCTGTTTCGATAGCCGAGTCATTGTAGGCGGTCTGCGTACCCGTCCAGGTGAGTGTCATATTCCACTCGGGATCGCGCGTGTCAGAGTCACAGCTCAGGCCATATACCACTTCCTTGCGGCCATAGTCTCCGTTGATACTGTCGATGATGAGATCGCGAAATTCCACTTCGAGGGTCTTTCCATCGCTGATAGCACAGGCAGGCGGTGCCACCAGCGTACCGTGGAAGGTGATGTCATCGTCAGCCGCCAGCGCAACGCCACCGCAGGTGCAGAGTAAAAGTAACAAGCGTTTTTTCATTGGTAATCCACCACCATCGTCATACTGGCGTTAAATTCCGCTGGCGTAAGCTGCACTCCGCTCTGTTTTACCGGCACCGCTGTGAGGTTGGGCAACTGGTTAACATTAAAATCAGACCAGTTACCTTCACCCACTCTGAACAGAGAGTTATCGGCACCATTTTCAATGCGAATGCCCAGGCCGGGTATTTCGGTCGCAATAACAGTTTCCCCGTTAATCACGGTAGTGGTGCCTTTAAGCTGCATCCGCAGATCATCAACACCTGAAGCCCTGCTACTACAGTTCAGGGTATAAAGCGGCTGCGTGGTGCGGTAATTCGTGCCATTGATTTTGCTAATGTAGACTTCGCCAAATTGCACATTGCTCCCCTTAACGGAACAGGGCGGTGGCCCATCCACCAGAACGCGCAACGTCAATAACACCGGTTTACTTTCCGCTGCCACGGCAAGATTCCCCATCAGCCAGCCGCTCAGGAGAAAAATGCCCGTTCCCACCAGAAACGTGTATTTCATAAGACTCTCCCGGCATCAGCCTTTGCGGCTTTGCTCTGCATCCACCTGGCAATTATTGCCAGTGCATTTAAAGTTCAGCGACATTCGCGCGCCGTAGTCGTTGACGTAAGTCAGCACCGGCACAGTGTCCATCTTCACATTCAACGGTGCGGACGATTTCGGCGGCATGACCAGCGGCGTAAACCCAGCCGCCGGATTACCATTTTTCTGTGTGCTGGCATTGCTGATAATCACGTAATAGGGCGTGGGGTTATTGACGGTGAACGCCTGACCATTGCGGGTTAACGTCACCTTGTGCTGCCACGGGTCTCTCATGTTAATTTTTGCCAGTGCCTTGGGTCGCCAGAACAATTTGATACGCGTTTGCAGGGCAATTTGCAGCGTATTAGGTTTGTTCGATTTTGGCGGGATTTCACGCACGTTAAAGTAGAACATGCTCTCACGATCGGCCGGTAACTTGTTGATATCCGGCATTCCCTGGACTTTTACCTGACCATTCATCATCGCATCAATACGCTGTACCGGCGGCAGTACCGTAAGTGGCGAACTGATTTTGTTACCCTTTTCGTCCTCCATCCAGCTTTGTGCCAGGTAGGGCTGCTTCGGGTCGTTATTGCGCAACGTGACGCTAATAGATTTGTCGCCTTCATTGAAGACCAGGCGTGTACGGTCGGGCGTCACCGATGCGTGGGTGGTAAAACTGGCGGCCGCCACCAGCAGCGCCAACGCAGGGGCAGCGCGTGTTGCAGAGCGAGTCAATGTATACATGGATCAATCCTTAATCACGTTATTGGTTTGCTGAAATAGCCATGGGTTCCGCGCCAGGTGTGACCTGCTGCGTTTGTTCCTGAATCATCGGTTTAATCTCTGCCGGAGCCGCAGGCATCACAGCGCCTTGTTGCTTGCACGGCAGTAACAGGCCATTGAACAGGTCGGTAGGTAGCGGGTCTGGCAGTGAGATCTCACAGTGGGGTTCGCCATTCCATGAGACACGCATGTGTTCGCCCGCTTTTACTCCAGCCAGATAGACGTTGCCGTCATCATCAACCAGGCCGACCTGCTGGTCATGTTCGTTTCTCACTTCCGCACCAAATGGCGGGTAACTGCCATCACTCATGCGCAGGACAGCCATCGCCTTTTGCCCACTGATGACCGCAAATTGACGGTAGCCAATGGCGCCTTCGGTAAGCGTCGCCTGCACCACTGACTGCGTGGCTTCGGCGTTTTCCGGCAGTCTGGTCAGGTCAATCGTGGCCTGGTTACGGTAGTAGTTATTGACGTCGGCAACGACGGCTTTGCCAAACATATTGGTGTACACCGCTGCACCATTTCCTTCGACCGGTACGTCCGCGACACCGTCAGCGTCTATCAGCAGTCGCGTACCGCCCATATTTTGAGTACGGTGCAACGCGCCACCGTGAGCCGTGAGCGTAGCGCCGCCCTGTAGCGACAACCCGGCAGAGGTGTACTGTCCTTCATGGTAGTTGGCATTGAGATCCACATGGGCCATTGAACCGTCACGGCTGTAATAACCATCCACGCTGGAGTGGTTTTCACTGTTGCCCACGTTTATCTGATAATGACTGGCGTCATCGATACGGCTGAAATACCCCACCTGGCTACTGTCTGGACCGCTACCGTAGTTACCGTTGTAACTCACAACGCTGCTATCGCTCCACGGCATACTTAAGGAGATGTAGACGCCTTTGTCAGCACTGTCGTCATACTCGTAGCGATAACCGGTCAGAGAAATACTCATGTTACGAATGCCGCCCATATTGAAATAGTGGGAGAGCATGACGTTGTAGTTGGTCTGTTCATCACGATCCCAGTAGGTGTGACGCGTATAGTTCAGGTAAACAGAAACACCGGCATCCCTGAAGTTCTGGTTATAAGTGGCGGTGTACATCTCTTTATCATTGCCTGAGCGAACCATTGCGCTGTCATTCGCGTCCAGATACTCGCTCATGGTCATATAGTTCTCTTCCGAGAAGCGGTATCCGGCGAAGGTGACGCGGCTGTTGAGTTCATCAAAGTCTTTGGAGTAACTGACTCTGAAAGAGTTACCGTCGAGCGTGCTTTTTCCGTAAGCGGTCGAATCGTCAAGTCGGGTATGCGAGTGGGTGATATCAAAGGCCATCGCACCGAAAACGGAAAGATCGCGACCAATCCCAAGCGCGGCTGACTGGTAATTTTCATCGCCAAGCGCCCCGCCATACAGTGACCAGCCGTTTGCTATCCCCCAGGACGCTTCGCCACCGGAAAAGAACCCGCCTTGCACATGGTGCCCCCACTCCTGTGGTCGCCCCATCATAATTTTGTAGCGCACCTGGCCCGGGCGAGTCAGGAACGGCATGGAGGCAGTGCTGATGTCATACTCCTGCACCTGACCGTTCACCTCTTCAATGCGCACATGCAGCGTACCAGAGCTAAAATCGGCGAGATCCTGGATACGGAATGGCCCGGCTGGCACCTGGGTTTCATAGATTACGCGCCCGGCCTGGCTAACGGTGACTTTCGCCGCCGTATGGGCCACGCCGGAAATATCCGGGGCATAGCCGCGCAGGTTCGGCGGCAGCATTTGATCGTCAGTACTGATACTACCGCCGATGTAGTTAAAGCCATCGAAAATATCGGAATCGAGGTAATCTTCACCGAGTGCCAGTTTGGCTTTCAGGCTCGGTAACGCGCGCCAGGCATAGTAACGGCTCCAGTCCCAGTTTCTTTCGGTGCTGTCTTCCGTCTCTTCATCATTACTGCGGATATGCTGATAATCGCTTTGCCAGTCGGCTCGCAAGCGCCACGGCCCGAGGTTAACGCCAACCGTACCGTTGCCGCTGATATCGTTGCTGTCATCACCGCCATTTTCTTCGTGTCGGGTTTGGGCGTTGATGCTGTAATCGGCAATTAAACCTGAGATGCCATCATCCCAGCGCGAGGGAGGGTCCCAGTCGACATCGCTGTATTCAAGATAAGCCTGCGGCAAGCTGATAAGGAGTGCGGACTGGCTTAAATCAACACGCATTTCCAGACCGTCAAATTGGCCTGGCTTGAGGCATTTACCGTCGTGAACCCATTGCAAATTTTTCGCAATGTCTTCTTTGAAACCAAGCAGTGCCACCAGGTCTGGCGACAGGCAGGCGTAAGTCTTATTGGCATCATTTTCTGTTGCATACCAGTAAATATCATATTCACCGGGTAATGGCTGTTTATTCACCTCAACCTGTAAACTGTATTTACCCGGTTCAACATAACCCTGGCTTGAAAAGCGTTTTAGATCGATTTTCGTGTCGCCTTTTAATTCCAGAAAACGGGAATCAAACTGAATATCTTCATCAGCCCAGGCATTGATATGGCATCCAGAGATGGCCACGGCAACGCACCAGGGAAGCGCCCGTAAGCGGAAAAGGGAATGGTCAGGCATACACGTATTCATCCGTGATTATTATAATAAGTCCAAAAACTCGCCAAAATCCCCCATAGCGAGATGCTATGGGGGTGAATTACCTTAGAGATAGGTAATCTGGAAAGTGGTATTCGCTTCAAAACCACCCAGGTCAGGCGTACCCGTCGCACCGACTAACCAGGCTTTGAAGTTCAGAGTCTGTTTAGGTTTGCCTTTATTGGTTGCTGAGTCATTTACGATCGCCTGTTTAATGCCAGCACCGCTTTTATAGGAAGTACCTTGCTTATCACCAATCGCCAGGCTTACATTGTTAAACGCAGCACCTGTATCGGTATTAAAAATGGTGTAGTAATTCTCGTTTCCCGTAGAAACGTTACCGGTGAACGTCGTTTCCATGTTCGTTTGGGTATCAAATACGCAGTCCTGCAAACGAATCTGAAAATCTTTCGGCGTGGTGGTCCCGTTGTTTTTCAGTACTTCGGCACCGATGTTACCTAAATCCACTTCCAGTTTGTGATCGTCTGGAACGATAGAGCACGGGGAGTCTTCAATGGTGCCGTAGAAACGTGCAGTACCGTTGTTGCCTGCAGCAAATGCTGACGCGGAGACAACTGCGCCCATCACCATTGCGGCAGCAATGGCTGTTTTGGCAAACTTACTCATTATTTGTCCTTAAATCATTAAAATGTATAATACAAGCAACTGACATAATATTATTGTATATATTATGTCTGACGCTTTTAGTTAACCATTGAACATCATATGTCCCAAATAATCATAGAATGTAAACAGATATTCTCTGGTGTGTCGTTATGTTGGTCTTATCTTTAAAAATAATCAATGTAGTAATACTTAAAGACTTTATGTAGATTTAATTAATCAATACACAACCAGAATATCTCTCTCGATTTTCAATATAAATACATGCGCGCCATCAAAAAAAAGAAAAATTTCATAACTGATATGAATGAATTGGATATAAAAACCACTAAAAGAATTTATAATGATTTTGCATTTATTTATTGCTAAGATTCATTCTTGATTAAATTAATTAATTTATATTCAAGATACAAAACCATTATTCCACTGTGTTATTACAATATTCAATAACAAGAAAGATAATAAAATTCGTGATATGTAAAATATATTCACAATTAGGACAGAAAAAATTTGCCCGGTATACGCGTACGCAACCGGGCATATGAGCTTTTAAATTGCTTTTGCCATCTTCAGATTACACGGGCTCATCTGCCAGTTGAATTGGCCGTTTCCACTTTCATCAAGTGTTACGCTGGCAATCGCTGAAGTGGTAAACATAGGCGGCGTTTCGCCCGGACATAACTCGGCAACCAGATACCCGACTAATGGTAAGTGGGAGATAACCAGTACCGATTCGACACCTTCGTTGGTCAGTGCCTGGAGATACGCACTGACCAGACCAACATCGCCACAGGGCGTTAGCTCAGGCAGAACTTCTACGCTGGAAGGCAGGTCCATACAATCCGCCACTTCTTCCAGTGTTTGCTCGGCTCGCAGGAACGGGCTCACCAGAACACGTTCGATTTCCACTTTTTGACCTTTCAGCCAGTTCGCCATCAGGCGAGATTCGTCACAACCATTAGTGGTCAGAGGACGAACCGAATCACTGGCGGCATCGAGGGCTGCGTCGCCGTGACGCATGATAAAAACTTGCATATTGCACCGCTTTTGTTAACCAGATTCGCCCGTCGTGTTTCATCTGAAACCAGAGAAACACGACGGTGGCCGGCATTGTGCCTTATCCATTCACCGAATGAAACGCTGTTTTTTACCTCAATGGCGTAAGTATAGTCAATATGCGTTTACATTTTGACCAACACTCAGCCATTCAGCGCGGATTCATATAACTTTGACCTTCTTATTGCAGGTCAGTTGCAGTTGTTTTCCAAAAACTTTCCCCACGTTCGCTCATCTCAACTAAACGATCGCAAGGGGTAAAACGAGAACCGTACCGCGCGGTCAGACGTTGCATTATTGCAACCACTTCTGCCGCACCGAGAGCGTCGATATAGCGAAATGGGCCACCGAGAAACGGCGGAAACCCAATTCCAAATACCGCGCCGATATCCCCGTCACGCACGCTACGGATAACCTGCTCGTCCAGACAACGTACAGCTTCATTCAGCATCATCATCACACACCGTTCAGCAACCTGCGGTGCGGAGAGTCGCCCCTGCCCTTGCGCGCCAATCAGCGGATAAATAGCAGGATCGACCTGTTTTTTGCTTTTACGCCCTTTCGGCCCATAAAGATAGAAACCCCGACCATTTTTTCTGCCTTTGCGATCGTCATTCAAAATTGAAGAAACAACATTTGCAGGCGCGCTAAAACGTTCTCCATAAGCGGCTTCCAGTACAGGAATAATTTTAGTCCCGGTGTCGATTCCTACCTCATCCAAAAGTTGGATTGGTCCCACCGGAAAACCAAACTTGACCAGTGCGGCATCGATATGCTCAACCCGTTCACCTTCAGTCAACATGCGGATAGCTTCATTGATGTAAGGCGCTAAAATGCGATTGACATAAAACCCGGCTTTGTCACGCACAACAATTGGCGTTTTTCCCTGTTTTTTCGCCAGTTTTACCGTTGTAGCGATGGTTTGCGCCGATGTCCCCGCATGGGGAATGATCTCCACCAGCGGCATTTTTTCTACCGGGCTGAAGAAATGAAGACCGATAACCTGCTCCGGCCGCGAGGCGTGAGCGGCAATATCACTAATTGGTAAAGATGACGTATTCGAAGCGAAGATGGTATGAGTGGCGCAATTTCCCTCTACTTCCGCCACCATCTTTTGTTTTAATTCGAGATTTTCAAACACCGCTTCAATAATTAAGTCACGATGGGCAAAGCCGCGATAATCCGTTGTTCCCGAAATTAATGCCAGCTGTTTGTCACGTTCGCTGGCTTTGAGATGTCGGCGGCGCACTTTGCCCTCCAACTGATCCCAGCTGTACTTCAATGCATGATTTATGCCCTGCGGGTTGATATCTTTAATTCTGACCGGCAAGCCCGCTTTACAAGCAGTAACATAAGCAATACCGCCCCCCATCAAGCCACCACCTAAAATCCCTACGCTATTTAACGGCGCGGGCGGAGCATCACTGCCCGGATCTTTCTTCACTTCGGTACTGGCAAAAAAGATACTACGCAGAGCCTGCGATTGTGGTGTCATCGCCAGTTCACCAAAGGCACGGGCTTCCGCGTCATAGCCGCTGCTGGTGCCTTGCGCTAATCCGGTTTCGATGACTTCAAGAATGCGTTTTGTCGCCGGATAGTTCCCCTGAGTTTTCTGCTCTGTTTTCTTGCCGACCATTTTGAACAACAGCGCACGACCTAACGGCCCCGCCAGAATACGCTCGCGTACAGGTAGAGGGCGTGAAGATGCGCGATCCTGCTTCGCCAGCTCAACAGCGGCTTCCAGTAAAATGGATTGCGGAACGACGTCATCCACCAGCCCCAGCTTTAATGCCTGTTTCGCCCGAAGTTGTTTTCCAGTGAGGATCATCTCTAATGCTGAGCTGACACCTATCAGGCGCGGTAAACGCTGGGTGCCGCCTGAACCGGGTAACAATCCAAGTTGTACTTCAGGCAAACCGAGCACCGTTTTAGCATCATCAGTACACACGCGACCGTGGCACGCCAGCGCCAACTCCAGCCCACCGCCCAGGCAAGCGCCATGAATAGCCGCGATAACCGGAACGGGCAAAGCATGAATCTCCGCCATCAACTGTTGGCCCTGCCGCGCCAGCTCTTCCGCTTCTTGCGCCGTTTTGCAGTTGCCGATCATGTTGATGTCTGCTCCGGCGATAAAGTTGTCCGGTTTCGCTGAGATAAATACAACTCCACGTAATTCTTTGTTTTCGCGAAGTTGTTTAATAATGGTGCGCACCTGCGAGGCAAACTCCGCCTTCAGGGTATTCATTTTCTCACCGGGAACGTCGATAGTTATGACTGCAATGTTGTCCAGACGAACATTAAGAGTAAAAGCTGATGCCATTTCCATTATTCCGCCTCCAGAACCATCGCCGCACCAAGCCCACCCGCAGCACAGGCGGTCACTAAGCCAAATCCACCGCCGCGACGGCGAAGCTCATGCAATGTCTGGGTAATCATCCGCGCTCCAGTCGCTGCGAAGGGATGCCCGTACGCAATGGAACCACCAAGCACGTTAAACTTACTATCGTCCACTTCACCAGTAGCATGGGAACGCCCCAGTACGTCGCGCGCAAAACGTTCGCTGCCAAGCAACTGAATATTAGCCAGCGTCTGGGCGGCAAAGGCTTCGTGCATATCAATCAATGTCAGATCGGCCATCGTCAATCCAGCGCGTTCCAGCGCCAGCGGCGTTGACCAGGCCGGGCCGAGCAACATGTCCTGCCAGACATCAATAGCGGTAAATGCGTAGCTACGCAGATATCCCAGCGGCACCAGGCCCAATTCTTTCGCCCGTGATTCAGTCATCAGGATCACCGCCGCTGCGCCATCGGTCAGCGGCGTACTGTTTGCTGCCGTTACCGTCCCGTGTTTGCGATCAAACGCCGGACGCAGCTTTGCGTAATCAGCAAGCGTGGAATTGCCGCGAATATTGTTGTCTTCCGCGAGCGGTTGTTTATAAGGAGGAACGTAGGCGGTCATTACCTCTTCTTTGAGTTTACCTTCTGACCATGCCTGAGCAGCACGCTGATGTGAACGGTGCGCCAGCGCATCTTGCTGTTCGCGAGTAATACCGTAGGTTTTCGCCATTTGTTCAGCGGTGTCGCCCATCCGCAAGCCTGTGGAATACTCCGCCACCGCAGGCGGTACGGGCATTAAGTCACGCAAACGCAGGCGAGAAAAAAGTTTCAGTCGTTGGCTCATCGTGCGGGCTTTGTTGACATCCACCAACACGCGCGCCAGTTTTTTACTAACACCAATGGGCAATACGGAAGAGGAATCTGCCCCGCCGGCAATCCCCGCACGAATAGTTCCCGCCATCAGGCTTTCGGCGACGTTTGCAACCGCCTGAAAACTGGTAGCACAAGCGCGGCTGACGCTGTAAGCATCGGTATGGACATTCATTCCGGTGCCAAGAACAATTTCACGCGCAATGTTGGGGGCTTCAGGCATTTGTACGACCTGACCAAAAACCAGTTGTTCAATCACTTCGGCGGGGATCTCGCTGCGTGCCAGCAATTCGCCTACGACCATCCTCCCCAAATCAACAGCGGGAATGCCATGAAAAGCCGTCGCCTGACGGGCAAAAGGCGTACGTAAGCCGCTAACAATGGCGATACGATCGCCCTGGCGGGTAATCAGCGGTAAAACCTGACCCATAACACTCCCCTGTAAAAATAAATAAAGTGGTCTGACCTGATCATAGTCTTAACCATTTTTTTACATTTAGCCAAGTGGAGAAAAGGGAAAGTGGGAGCTATGACACAGAGAGAAAAGAGGAAGAGAAAATAAAAACGCCCCAGCCATGAACTGACAGGGGCGTATATACCCGAGAGGAATTAACGCAGACCCAGCTGGAAGATCAACATTTCAGCTTCGCAGGCAAAAGTGAAATCGATATCCAGGCGCACACCGTCAGACTCTTCAGTGAAAGTCGGGGTGATTTTGCAAGGTTCGGATTCCACGCTACGGGCTTTTTCAGTCAGCGCCGCCAGCGTTTGTTCTGCTTCTGCGCGGTTTGCAAACACGCGGCTGTAAGACGCGGTGCAGTCGGAGTTGTCCATAATGGTGCCAACATCCATACAGCAGCAAACCGGGGTTTCATCAGCACTACATTTACTCATCGTTGATTTCCTCTGTATGTGCACCCAAGGTGCCAGATAAACGTTGTGGATATTTTACGCTTCCGGAAAGTGCTGCTCCAGTTGTTAATTCTGCAAAATCGGATAAGTGACCGAAATCACACTTAAAAATGATCTAAAACAAAATTCACCCGAATCCATGAGTGCGCCACCTCCAAATTTTGCCAGCTGGATCGCGTTTCTTAGATCATATTTGAAAAAAAATAGAAACATACTTGCAACATTCCATCTGGTCCGACCTATACTCTCGCCACTGGTCTGATTTCTAAGATGTACCTCAGACCCTACACTTCGCGCTCCTGTTACAGTACGTAACATAGTTTGTATAAAAATAAATCATTGAGGTTATGGTCATGAGCCAGAAAACCCTGTTTACAAAGTCTGCTATCGCAGTCGCAGTGGCACTTATCTCCACCCAGGCCTGGTCGGCAGGCTTTCAGTTAAACGAATTTTCTTCCTCTGGCCTGGGCCGGGCTTATTCAGGGGAAGGCGCAATTGCCGATGATGCAGGTAACGTTAGCCGTAACCCCGCATTGATTACCATGTTTGACCGCCCGACATTTTCTGCGGGTGCGGTTTATATTGATCCGGACGTAAATATCAGCGGAACGTCTCCGTCTGGTCGTAGCCTGAAAGCCGATAACATCGCGCCTACGGCATGGGTTCCGAACATGCACTTTGTTGCACCGATTAACGACCAATTTGGTTGGGGGGCTTCTATTACCTCTAACTATGGTCTGGCGACAGAGTTTAACGATACTTATGCAGGCGGTTCTGTCGGTGGTACCACCGACCTCGAAACCATGAACCTGAACTTAAGCGGTGCATATCGCTTAAATAATGCATGGAGCTTTGGTCTTGGTTTCAACGCCGTCTACGCTCGCGCGAAAATTGAACGTTTCGCAGGCGATCTGGGGCAACTGGTGGCTGGTCAGATTAGGCAATCTCCTGCTTGGCAGACTCCTCAGGGGCAAGCATTAGCAGCTACCGCCAACGGCATCGACAGTAATACCAAAATCGCTCACCTGAACGGTAACCAGTGGGGCTTTGGCTGGAACGCCGGGATCCTGTACGAACTGGATAAAAACAACCGCTACGCATTGACCTACCGCTCTGAAGTGAAAATTGACTTCAAGGGTAACTACAGCAGCGATCTTAACCCGGCTTTTAATAACTACGGTTTGCCAATTCCTACCGCGACAGGTGGCGCAACGCAGTCGGGTTATCTGACGCTGAACCTGCCTGAAATGTGGGAAGTGTCGGGTTATAACCGTGTTGATCCGCAGTGGGCAATTCACTATAGCCTGGCTTACACCAGCTGGAGTCAGTTCCAGCAACTGAAAGCGACCTCAACGAGTGGCGACACGCTGTTCCAGAAACATGAAGGCTTTAAAGATGCTTACCGCATCGCGTTGGGTACCACTTATTACTACGATGATAACTGGACCTTCCGCACCGGTATCGCCTTCGATGACAGCCCAGTTCCGGCACAGAATCGTTCTATCTCCATTCCGGACCAGGACCGTTTCTGGCTGAGTGCAGGTACGACTTACGCATTTAATAAAGATGCTTCAGTCGACGTTGGTGTTTCTTATATGCACGGCCAGAGCGTGAAAATTAACGAAGGGCCATATCAGTTCGAGTCTGAAGGTAAAGCCTGGCTGTTCGGTACGAACTTTAACTACGCGTTCTGATAACGCGTTAGCTTAGTTAAAGTCACCTGCTATGCAGGTGACTTTAACTCCCTCTCTTCACCGAAAGTAGTTTCCTCATTGCTTGCCTCCTGAGATAAGACAATTTTGCAAACAGCCTGATGGCAGCTTGCCCTTGCAAATCTGTAAGCGTTATCCACAGACAGACCTGAAGGGAAAGACATATTATCAGGCGTTCTGCTCGTCCTTCTCAATGAGTTTACTTTTCTGAATTTCCAGGATACTCAAACCACCCTGGCTATTATGCGCTCATACACTCAAATTAAAGATAGGTTCTAAATAAATGAGCGTTTTTTGATAGTCTATTTTATCAGGTAATATATATTTGCAACAAATCAATCAACGTGGAATAAAATCATGCTACCATCTGTTTCAATCAACAATACCTGCCCTACTTACACAGAATCCACCAATGAAAATAACAATAATGAAGTTAATGGATTAGTACAAGAGTTCAAAAACCTTTTTAATGGCAAGGAAGGAATAAGTACCTGTATTAAACATCTACTTGAGCTTATAAAAAATGCCATACGAGGAACCGGTGAACTTGATAGAATAATTATCAATAATTCCTCAGTTACTTATATTGATATTGGCTCCAATGATACAGACTATATTACTATTGGTATCGACAACCAAGAACCAATAAAATTATCTGCGAACTATAAAGACAAAGAACTCGTCCGTACTATCATTAATGACAACATAGTTGAGAAGACTCATGATGATATAAATAATGCTGAATATACTGATGATGGTATTATTGGTATTAATAATCAAGAACCAACAAAATCACCTGCAAACGATGAAAACAAAAAAGTCGGTCAAACCATCATCAGTGAAAATGTAGTAGAGAATACTCATGATATCCATAACAAGGAAATGATCTTCAGCGCAATAAAAGAAATATATGATGGAAATCCTGGTTTTATCTTCGATAAAATATCGCACAAACTCAGACATACGGTAACGAAATTTGATGAGAGCGGGAAAAGCGAACCAACGGACTTATTTACCTGGTACGGTAAAGATAAAAAAGGCGACTCTCTCGCTATTGTAATTAAAAATAAAAACGGAAATGATTACTTATCTCTCGGTTACTAC
This sequence comes from Escherichia sp. HH41S, assembly GCF_009820115.1. NCBI lineage: Bacteria > Pseudomonadati > Pseudomonadota > Gammaproteobacteria > Enterobacterales > Enterobacteriaceae > Escherichia > Escherichia sp. HH41S. Next base: position 46,312 of record NZ_VNXE01000095.1, on the reverse strand, counting down.
GATCAGGACGACTACCACATTCAAAGAGGAATTCGTATTAATGGTGATAGTCTCACCCAATATTGTAGTGAAAACGCCAGGAATGCTTCAGCGTGGTTTGAAAGCAGTAAAGCTATCATGGCAGAGTCATTTGCAACAGGTTCCGATCATCAGGTTGTAAACGAGCTCAACGGGGAAAGACTGAGAGAACCTAACGAAGTTTTTAAACGTTTAGGTCGAGCAATAAGATACAATTTTCAAGTGGACGATGCAAAATTTAGACGCGATAATGTAAAAGAAATAATTTCTACTTTATTCGCTAACGAAGTTGACGTTGACAATTCTCAAAATGAATATAAACAGTTTAAGAAAATCGAAGATAAAGTTGAAAAAAGACTTCAAAATCGCCAGATGAAATATCAAAGTGAAATTAAACAACTCTCTGCGTTGGGTGTTAATTTTGATGATAATTAAAATTATTTGTCCAGTTTTTTGATTTTTCAACGTCTGAATATCGGAAACAGTCAGTGACGAACATCAGTATTTTTACATAATTTCGTCCGGGTCATTGTCGGTTTGTCTCCTTTTACTTGTGGTAATTGAGGGATAACAACAAAAAAGGTGAGTTTTGCGACTCACCTTTTTTATTTGTTTCTTATTCAGAATCGATATCTTTTAACTCATCCTGAATCGCTTGCGCGTTCGGGTTTTCCTGCGGTTTGAGTTCGCCGCCATTGGCGATGAAATCATGACGCTGGAAGTACGCTTCGCGCACCATAATGTATGGGTCGGACGACTGACGCAGCAGGCCGTCGGAATCCAGCAGTTGCGCACGGGTTTCGATACCTTCAAGCGTCCATTTACCCACGGACATCGGCCAGGTCAGCCAGGAAAGTACCGGGTAAAGACCATCCGCCATATCACCGCCGTCATCACGCAGCGTGAAGCTTCCGTAGAACGGTAATTGTACGTACGGCCCATACCCCACGCCATAATGACCAAGCGTACTACCGAAGCGGTGAGGTTCAGTCCGTTGCAGTTTCGGGTTCGCCATCCCCGCAACATCAATAAAGCCGCCCATCCCCAAAATAGTGTTCAGGAAAAAGCGGGTAAAGTGGACCATCCCCTGATAAGGGTCGCCCTGCAAGAAGTAGTTAACCATCACCGCAGGTTCTTCAAGGTTGCCGGTAAAGTTGCTCAAACCGTTACGCGCCGGTTGCGGAACATAATCACGCCAGGCGACTGCGACCGGTCGAACAATATACGGGTCTAATACATTGAAGTTGAAGTTGTACATGGTGCGGTTGAACCCTTCTAATGGGTCAGAACGCCCTTGCTGATCTGTACCGGAACTCGCACACCCCACCAGAAGCGTAGTTCCAAGAGCAAGCGCCGACAGGCGAAGCTTCATAAATGTCTCCCTGTTTTTTTTATGGCTTATGCAGTTTGCCATCCATGACGGAACGATACCGTATCCGCCTGTTTAGGTGTGGGCGATTGTAACAGCACGTCAACTGATGTCCAGACGCCCTGATTTGCTGATTTGATCATAGCCTGGTAATCGACGCCCTGTAGGCTACTTGATTCTATAGAAACAGAAAAAGGCAAACACAGCCTTTTCTACATTTTCAGAGTAACTCCCGCCAGTTGCGAGCAAAAAAGCCGCTACGCTTTAGCTATACGTGCTAATTCAAGAGAAGAGACCATGGACAACGACAAAATTGATCAACACAGCGACGAAATTGAAGTTGAGAGCGAAGAAAAAGAACGCGGCAAAAAAATAGAAATAGATGAAGACCGACTCCCCTCCCGGGCGATGGCAATTCATGAACATATCCGCCAGGATGGTGAAAAAGAGCTGGAACGCGACGCAATGGCGCTACTGTGGTCAGCCATTGCGGCGGGTCTGTCGATGGGCGCTTCACTACTGGCAAAAGGGATATTTCATGTCGAACTGGAAGGCGTGCCGGGCAGTTTCTTGCTGGAGAATCTCGGTTATACCTTTGGCTTTATTATCGTCATTATGGCCCGCCAACAATTATTTACCGAAAACACCGTGACTGCAGTACTACCCGTCATGCAAAAACCGACAATGAGTAACGTCGGCTTACTTATGCGGTTATGGGGCGTCGTGCTGCTGGGTAATATTCTCGGGACAGGTATTGCGGCGTGGGCATTTGAATATATGCCTATCTTTAATGAAGAAACTCGCGATGCATTTGTAAAAATCGGCATGGATGTGATGAAGAACACCCCCAGTGAGATGTTTGCCAACGCGATCATTTCCGGCTGGCTGATCGCCACTATGGTATGGATGTTTCCTGCAGCGGGTGCGGCAAAGATTGTAGTGATTATATTAATGACCTGGCTTATCGCCCTCGGAGACACCACCCACATCGTTGTCGGTTCTGTAGAAATCCTCTATCTGGTATTTAACGGCACGCTGCACTGGAGCGATTTCATCTGGCCCTTCGCGCTGCCTACTCTGGCAGGAAACATCTGCGGCGGCACCTTTATCTTCGCGTTAATGAGTCATGCACAGATCCGTAACGACATGAGCAACAAGCGCAAAGCAGAAGCACGACAAAAAGCAGAACGTGCGGAAAACATTAAGAAAAATGATAAAAACCCGGCATAAATGGCGAGGGTTTAAGCAATCGAGCGGCAGTGTACTTACCCCGCTGAGCATTAGCGGGTATACTCATGCCGCATTGTCCTCTTAGTTAAATGGATATAACGAGCCCCTCCTAAGGGCTAATTGCAGGTTCGATTCCTGCAGGGGACACCATTTATCCTTCCAACGAAATCTACCTTCCCCGCGTAAAAGTTGGGTTTGGCAGCACACTTGCCCTAAATCTACTCATTTTCCCTGCAACAGGTTGAAATCTCAGCACTGTGCGGCGATGACTAAACAGCCCCGGGCCTGGCAATGTAATCATCACACAGAATCCTGATCGCGAAATCTGGCTTGACTCGATACTTCACTCCGCAATGCATTCCTTGATGGATTAGCAGGCCCGTGATACACGGGACAGGTCGCTGAATTACGACAATTTCCTGGAAATCAGCGAACCGCGTATCCTGAGAACATTTGAGCGACTGTTCCAGAACATGAATGAGGCGTTTGGATTAGGCGATTATTAGCCGCGCTAAGCATTTTGGTATTATTATTTTCCGGTTGAGGGATATAGAGCTATCGACAACAACCGGAAAGAGTTTACGTCTATATTGCAGAAGGTACAGGCGTTTCCATCACCATTTGCTCACGCTTTTTACTCAGGAAGAAAATGCCAAATAACAACATCAGGCAGACAATACCCGAAATTACGAAGAAAACCGTCTGGTAACCTGCATGGTCAAAAAGTATTCCAGTCGGCGTTGAAAGCAACACAATCCCCAACGAACTGGCAATTTGAAAACCAATCAGAAAGATCGTCGACGACAGGCGCTTATCAAAGTTTGCCACGCTGTATTTGAAGACGGAAATGACACACAGTGGAACCTCAATGGCATGTAACAGCTTCACTAATGAAATAATCCAGGGATTAACGAACAGTGCGCAGGAAAGAATACGCAACGCCATAATCACAACACCGATAAGTAATGCATTTTTTGGCCCTACCCGGTTAACAAAGAAAGGAATAATGGCCATGCACAGCGCTTCGAGTACAACCTGGAATGAGTTGAGATAACCATACAGGCGCGTTCCTACATCGTGTGATTCGAATAAACCTGCATAAAAAACAGGAAAGAGCTGTTGATCAAAAATGTTATAGAAAGACCACGTCCCCACAATAAATATGACGAAAATCCAGAAGTTTCGATCCTTGAAAACTGCAATAAAATCCTCTTTTTTTACCCCTCCCGCATCTGCCGCTACGCACTGCTGATCCTGATATTTAAAACGCATGTTGATCATCATAAATACAGCGCCAAATAGCGAAACCAACCAGAAGTTGATATGGGGACTGATACTGAAAAATATGCCAGCAAAGAACGCGCCAATCGCATAGCCAAAAGATCCCCAGGCGCGCGCTGTTCCATATTCGAAATGAAAATTTCGTGCCATTTTTTCGGTGAAGCTATCAAGCAGACCGCAGCCCGCCAGATACCCCAAGCCAAAAAAGAGCGCCCCCAAAATTAGACCTACAGAAAAATTGCTTTGCAGTAACGGTTCATAAACGTAAATCATAAACGGTCCGGTCAAGACCAGGATGAAACTCATACACCAGATAAGCGGTTTCTTCAGACCGAGTTTATCCTGGACGATGCCGTAGACCATCATAAATAGAATACTGGTAAACTGGTTGACCGAATAAAGTGTACCTAATTCCGTCCCAGTCAACCCTAGATGTCCTTTCAGCCAAATAGCGTATAACGACCACCACAGCGACCAGGAAATAAAAAAGAGAAATGAGTAACTGGATGCAAAACGATAGTACACATTTCTGAATGGTATATTCAGTGCCATAATTACCTGCCTGTCGTTAAAATATTCACGTCCTATTCAGAGACAAGAACGGCCTCGCCGTTTATTTCTCACTATTCCAGATCTTGTCGACATGGCAGCGCTGTCATTGCCCCTTTCGCCGTTACTGCAAGCGCTCCGCAACGTTGAGCGAGATCGATAATTCGTCGCATTTCTCTCTCATCGGTCTCTAATCCTGTAGAGGAAAGACCTGTGAGTAACCCGGCAACGAACGCATCTCCCGCCCCCGTGCTATCGACACAATTCACAGACATTCCAGCAAAATGGTGAACTTGTCCTCGATAACAGACCACCACCCCTTCTGCACCTTTAGTCACCAACAGCATGGCGATCTCATACTCTTTTGCCAGAGCACATATATCCCGATCGTTCTGTGTTTTTCCGCTGATAAGTCGCCATTCTTCTTCCGAGAGCTTGACGACATCCGCCAGTTGTAGCGCCTGTCGCAAACACAAGCGGAGCAAATGCTCGTCTTGCCACAGATCTTCACGAATATTGGGATCGAAGCTGACAAAACCTCCGGCATGCCGGATCGCCGTCATCGCAGTAAATGCGCTGGTACGCGAAGGTTCAGCAGACAACGCAATAGAACAGAGATGTAACCATTCGCCATGTCGCCAGAAGGGCAAGTCAGTCGTCTCTAAAAAAAGATCGGCACTAGGGCGGACCATAAACGTAAATGAACGTTCCCCCTGATCGTTCAGATCGACAAGCACCGTGGATGTTCGGTGCCATTCATCCTGCTTCAGATACGTGATATCGACTCCCTCCGTTAGCAGCGTTCTTTGCATTAACGCGCCAAAAGGATCATCACCCACCCGGCCTATAAACCCACTTATTCCGCCTAATCTGGCGATTCCCACCGCAACGTTAGCTGGCGCGCCGCCAGGACAAGGCAGTAGGCGCCCGTCTGATTCAGGCAAGAGATCGACAACCGCATCCCCTAAAACCCATACTTTGGCTGACATTTTTTTCCCTCAAATTCATCTGACTTACGCATAGTGATAAACCTCTTTTTCGCAAAATCGTCATGGATTTACTAAAACATGCACATTCGATCACAAAACGTCATAGTTAACGTTAACATTTGTGATATTAATCACATTTATAAAGATAAGGGGCTTTATTTTTATAAAAGTTAACGTTAACAATTCACCAAATTTGCTTAACCAGGATGATTAAAATGACGCAATCTCGATTGCATGCGGCGCAAAACGCACTAGCAAAACTTCACGAGCGCCGGGGGAATACTTTTTATCCCCATTTTCACCTCGCGCCTCCAGCCGGGTGGATGAACGATCCAAACGGCCTGATCTGGTTTAACGATCGTTATCACGCGTTTTATCAGCATCACCCGATGAGCGAACACTGGGGGCCAATGCACTGGGGACATGCCACCAGCGACGATATGATCCACTGGCAGCACGAGCCTATTGCGCTAGCGCCAGGAGACGAGAATGACAAAGACGGGTGTTTTTCAGGTAGTGCTGTTGATGACAATGGTGTCCTCTCACTTATCTACACCGGCCACGTCTGGCTCGATGGTGCAGGTAATGACGATGCAATTCGTGAAGTACAATGTCTGGCTACCAGCCGGGATGGTATTCATTTCGAGAAACAAGGTGTGATCCTCACTCCACCAGAAGGAATCATGCACTTCCGCGATCCTAAAGTGTGGCGTGAAGCCGACACCTGGTGGATGGTAGTCGGGGCGAAAGACCCAGGCAACACGGGACAGATCCTGCTTTATCGCGGCAGTTCATTGCGTGAATGGACTTTCGATCGCGTACTGGCCCACGCTGATGCGGGTGAAAGCTATATGTGGGAATGTCCGGACTTTTTCAGCCTTGGCGATCAACATTATCTGATGTTTTCCCCGCAGGGAATGAATGCCGAGGGATACAATTATCGAAATCGCTTTCAAAGTGGTGTAATACCCGGAATATGGTCGCCAGGACGACTTTTTGCACAATCCGGGCATTTTACTGAACTTGATAATGGGCATGACTTTTATGCACCACAAAGCTTTTTAGCGAAGGATGGTCGGCGTATTGTTATCGGCTGGATGGATATGTGGGAATCGCCAATGCCCTCAAAACGTGAAGGCTGGGCAGGCTGCATGACGCTGGCGCGCGAGCTATCAGAGAGCAATGGCAAACTCCTACAAAGCCCGGTACACGAAGCTGAGTCGTTACGCCAGCAGCATCAATCAATCTCTCCCCACACAATCAGCAACAAATATGTTTTGCAGGAAAACGCGCAAGCGGTTGAGATTCAGTTGCACTGGGCTCTGAAGAACAGCGATGCCGAACATTACGGATTACAGCTCGGCACGGGAATGCGGCTGTATATTGATAACCAATCTGAGCGACTTGTTTTGTGGCGGTATTACCCACACGAGAATTTAGATGGTTACCGTAGTATTCCCCTCCCGCAGCGTGACACGCTCGCCCTAAGGATATTTATCGATACATCATCCGTGGAAGTATTTATTAACGACGGGGAAGCAGTGATGAGTAGCCGAATCTATCCGCAGCCAGAAGAACGGGAACTGTCGCTCTATGCCGCCCACGGAGTGGCCGTGCTGCAACATGGAGCACTCTGGCAACTGGGGTAACATAATATCAGGTGGAACAACGGATCAACAGCGGGCAAGGGATCTGCGTTACCCTTCCCCCTTCACGACCTTCAATAATATGCAATGCAGCTTCCCGCCCGATAATGTCATGTGGAAGCTGAATTGTGGTCAGCGGCGGTAAAAACAGATGCCCGACGCCAACCAGATTATCAAAGCCCATTACGGCGACATCCTGCGGGATACGTACCCCCTTCGCCAGAAGAACCTGATAAGCCACAAAGGCTGCGCGATCGTTACCACAAATCAGAACATCAAAATCTGGTTTTCCAGACTGGAAGTGGGCATTGAGTATACTTGCGAGATCGGTGTAGTGATCATCACCTATGGCCATGTGAAATTGTTTCACCTCAGCCAGATCTCGTCCAGCATCACGCCAGGCCTGCTCAAATCCCTGCCGACGATACCCTGTTGCCAACGCACCTTCCGGTAGCCAGAAGCATAACGGTTGACGATAGCCCGCCGCGAGCAAATGCTGTGTTGCTTCATATTGGGCAGTGTAATCATCAGGGATATAACTGGGTAACGCTGGGTCATCCGCCACACAGTTCGCCAATACAATATTTTCACCATGCAGAGACTCAGGCAGCGTGATATGCCTCAGTCCCATTGTAGTATAGATAATGCCATCCGGACGGAGGGCAAGCAGCTGACGTGCCGCGCGGGCAGCGTCATCTTCAGAAAAAATATTGATTAAAAAACTATTCCAGCCAAACTCGCTGGCGGTTTGTTCAATGGCAAGCAGAATATCAACAGAGAAAGGAGTGGTAGCAGTATCCTGCGCCAGCACGGCGAGAGTCGACGGCTTACGTCCCTGAGCGCGCATCTTACGAGCGGAAAGATCAGGAACATAATTCAGGGTTTGGATTGCCTGCAATACGCGGTCACGCGTTGCAGGACGCACAGATTCTGCATTATGCATCACCCGGGAGACAGTCATCATCGACACTCCCGCCAGGCGTGCGACATCCTTTAATGAAGCCATACCCAAGCCGTTTGCCGTAAAACGGGCACTGTAGCAGAAACAGACGTCACTGGCGAGATCCAGCGATATTCTCAACGTCCTATCACCCGACACGACAATACAGTAAAAAATAACAAGAATTCCCAGACAATTGTAACCAATTCCGCCTCTGTTCTCGCCAACGAGTCACCATGCAGACAAGTAGGTAAAACATGCCGACTGGCATCACCCACCCGGAGAAAAAATATAAATATTGATCATTGTGCTGTGGCTGTAACCAGACATCAGCCCGGAAATTATTGCGATTGGCTGCACGATCGTTACGGACTCGCTTTTCTGGCTGGTGAAGCAATATTGCGGCGCTACGCTCAATGAAACATTTAAATACTATACGACAGCGACATTTATCGCTTCAGTCGTCGCTCTGGCGGGCACATTCCTGCTGTCATTTATCATCGAAGCGCAAAGAGACATACTATGGAAAACGCTAAAATGAACTCGCTCATCGCCCAGTATCCGTTGGTAAAGGATCTGGTTGCTCTTAAAGAAACCACCTGGTTCAATCCTGGCACGACCTCATTGGCTGAAGGTTTACCTTATGTTGGCCTGACCGAACAGGATGTTCAGGACGCCCATGCGCGCTTATCTCGTTTTGCCCCCTATCTGGCAAAAGCATTTCCTGAAACGGCTGCCTCTGGAGGGATTATTGAATCAGAACTGGTTGCCATTCCGGCTATGCAAAAACGGCTGGAAAAGGAATATCAGCAACCGATCAGCGGGCAACTGTTACTGAAAAAAGATAGCCATTTGCCTATTTCCGGCTCCATAAAAGCACGCGGCGGGATTTATGAAGTCCTGGCACATGCAGAAAAACTGGCTCTGGAAGCAGGGTTGCTGACGCTTGAAGATGACTACAGCAAACTGCTTTCTCCGGAGTTTAAACAGTTCTTTAGCCAATACAGCATTGCTGTGGGCTCAACCGGAAATCTGGGGTTATCAATCGGCATTATGAGCGCCCGCATTGGCTTTAAGGTGACAGTACATATGTCTGCTGATGCCCGGGCATGGAAAAAAGCGAAACTGCGCAGCCATGGCGTTACGGTCGTGGAATATGAGCAAGATTATGGGGTTGCCGTCGAGGAAGGACGTAAAGCAGCGCAGTCTGACCCGAACTGTTTCTTTATTGATGACGAGAATTCCCGCACGTTGTTCCTTGGGTATTCCGTCGCAGGCCAGCGTCTTAAAGCGCAATTTGCCGAGCAAGGTCGTATTGTCGATGCTAATAACCCTCTGTTTGTCTATCTGCCGTGTGGTGTTGGCGGTGGTCCTGGTGGCGTCGCATTCGGGCTTAAACTGGTGTTTGGCGATCATGTTCACTGCTTTTTTGCCGAACCAACGCACTCCCCTTATATGCTGTTAGGCGTCCATACAGGATTACACGATCAGATTTCTGTTCAGGATATTGGTATCGATAACCTTACCGCAGCGGATGGCCTTGCAGTTGGTCGCGCATCAGGCTTTGTCGGGCGGGCAATGGAGCGTCTGCTGGATGGCTTCTATACCCTTAGCGATCAAACCATGTATGACATGCTTGGCTGGCTGGCGCAGGAAGAAGACATTCGTCTTGAGCCTTCAGCACTGGCGGGTATGGCCGGGCCTCAGCGCGTGTGCGCATCAGTAATTTACCAACAGATGCAAGGTTTCAGCACAGAACAACTGCGTAATGCCACTCATCTGGTGTGGGCGACAGGAGGTGGAATGGTGCCGGAAGAAGAGATGAAGCAATATCTGGCTAAAGGTCGTTAATAACGTTTCACCGCAGCATCGCCATCCTTTCCCTGGGTGAGCGATGCTGCCGATGGCGCAGGCTTAAGATTCTACCGTCTTACCTGCTATAGCTCTCTCTTTTTACCATCACCCAACACCTTTCGCTGTAAACGGCGGTTTCGCAAACCAAACCAATACCGTAAGTAAGATAAAAGCAATAGCCGCCATACGGAAAATCTCATTTGCAGAAATAGAAAGTGACTGCTGGGTTATTTCATTATTAATTTCATTAAGAACCCCTGAAAGCGAACCATAGTATTTATCCATAATTTGTGATGATGAATTAAACACGGGGTTAAATTGATCGATGGTTGCTGTCAACTGACTATGGTGTAACGATTCGCGTCGTCCCCACAACGTCATTGTCAACGACGTACCAACTGATCCTGACAGGGTACGAAAAAAATTACTCATACTCGAGGCATTGGCAAATTTATTATCTGGCAACCCTGAAAACGAAATCGTTGTTAAGGGTAAAAAGAAACAGGCAACGGCGAATCCCTGGAAAAACTGTGGCAAAATGATGCCTGTGAAATCAATCGTTGGCATAAATGTCACAGAACGCCAGTAATAGCAAACCGCATACATCAAAAAACTAAATGTCACTAACACCCGCATGTCTATTTTGTTGCCATAACGTCCTATCAAAGGCGAAATCAATAGTGGCATGATGCCGATGGGCGCATAAGCAAGTCCGGCCCATATCGCATTATACCCCATCGTTTCCTGGAGTAACTGCGGCATAAGTACTATCGCTCCAGAGTAAAATAAATACGCGCAGGTGATACTCACAATACCAATGGTGAAATTACGGGACTTAAACAAACTGAGGTCAAGAATTGGGTTCTCTGAGGTCGACTCCCAAATGACTAAAGAGATCAGAGAAATAATTGACACTATTGTTAATATTATGATTGTACTCGAGTTAAACCAATCCAGATCGCGCCCTTTATCAAGCATAATTTGCAAGCCACCAACACCGAGCACTAACAGGGTCAACCCTGGTAAATTCATTTTGACCGGTGAAGTTTCAGTTTCTCTTCCTTTAAGTAAAGTTAAACATAATGTCAGGACGATAATCCCCATAGGGACATTGATTAAAAATATCCATCCCCAACTAAAGTTATCACAAATATAGCCACCCAATATCGGCCCACAAATCGGAGCGATAATTACGGTCATTGACCATAACGCCAAAGCAAATGTTCTTTTTTCTGGCGGGTAATTCCTTAATAATAAACTCTGTGACAATGGAATTAACGGCCCCGCCATTAATCCCTGGACGACTCTAAAAAATATAAGAACATCAAGATTAGTCGAAAGACTACACATTAATGAAGACAGCGAAAAGAAGGTTACTGATAGTAAAAATAACCTTAATTCGCCTATTCTTTGTGCCAGCCTGCCGGTAACAGGGATCGCAATGGCATTTGCTACGCCAAACGATGTGATAACCCATGTGCCTTCGTCCGTTGATGCTCCGAGAAAGCCAGATATTGTGGGTATTGCGACGTTAGAAATAGTGGAGTCCAACATTTGCATAAACGTCGCTAATGACAATGCAATAGTGACGCACCATAACGTCCCACCGGTTAATGGTGCCGGAGTTGATTTAGTGATTGCCATTAAAGTTGTCCATTATGAGAAATAATGTTGTTAATCTCTTTTTCTATCGGACTGGTATCGATAACTAAGGCCTTACTGGTGTAAGCAGGCATGGACGTCACGGATGAAGCCAGATCAGGCATATCGGCAATGTCTTCGTTCTTGGTATCAATGGTTGCAGTCATCGATAAACCAATGCGCAAGGGATGTTCCATGAGTTCTTTTGGATCCAGAGACACCTCAACCGGTACACGCTGAACGATTTTGATCCAGTTCCCCGTCGCATTTTGTGCAGGTAATAAGGAGAACGCATTGCCGGTTCCCATATTGATCCCTGTCACCCGACCATGAAACACAACATTTTCACCATAAAGATCGCTGATTATATTAACCGATTGACCAATCCGTACATCCGTGAGTTGTGTTTCTTTAAAGTTGGCATTAACCCACATTTGACGTGCCGGTACGACAGCCATTAACGATTGTCCAGGACTCACTGTTTCGCCAACCTGCACACTTCGCTGGGCAATATAACCAGTAACCGGACTCTTAATATCCGTACGCTTAAGCGCTAACCAGGCTTCTTTGGTTGCATCCGCCGCTTCAACGACTTGTGGCTGACGGTTTAATGGTGTGTTCATTACTAAAGCTTTATTCGCTTTATAAGCCTGGATAGCGGCATTCAATGCCGCTTTGCTACTTATTAATGTATCTTTGGTGTGTTCCAGAGTTTCTTTTGAAATAACCCCCTGCTTTGCTAGCGGCACACGACGATTATAATCTTCTAAAGATTGTTGATACTGGATTCGTGCTGAAGCGACTTCGGCACTATATTGTTTATCCTGTAAATATAGTTTATTCGTTTGTCGCACAATATTTGCCAGATTATTTTTAGCTTTATTGAGTGCGATAGTGGCATCAGTCTTATCCAGTGAAACTAAAATGTCACCCTGTCGAACAAAGTTCGTATCTTTATGATTAACGACAGTGACACTGCCTGAGACTTGTGCAGAAATTGGATCAGCATTCCCCGTAACATAGGCGTCATCTGTACTAATCATGTCTTCTAATTCCAGTGACCAATAGGCATAGGCTCCTGAAAACGCAATAAATAAAACCACTGCTAATAAAGCAAAATATTTTCTTCTGTCAGAATGTTTTTTATTTGAATTAATCTGTTCCACTATTATCTCTCATTTCGCATAGATGAAATTTATGAATTGAATGAAAAGAGTATTTATTCTTCATATCAAACACAGTGCATGTGTTACACATTATCCCAGGAACGTTGGAGGCCTAATTTAAAGGAGTTGCAGAAGATACAACAGAGGACTAAACCGTGACTTTTGCAATACAATTCTTACGCCTGTAGGATTAATGAGAAGCCTTATAGTACTCATTTGAAACTATAAGTTAGCGGTATCATCCCTGATTTTATTGTTGACATTTTATTTATGCCGACTATTTATATGGTATACTTGTCGAATTATCTTAAAGGAAGCTCAAATTTTCTTATTTTTATTGAGAAAATGAGATGATGCCTTATGTCTGTATTACTACAGGGAGAAGGGAAATGCTTCATTGCAAAGGGAATAATCTATGAACGCAATAATTATTGATGACCATCCTCTTGCTATCGCAGCAATTCGTAATTTATTGATCAAAAACGATATTGAAATCTTAGCAGAGTTGACTGAAGGCGGAAGCGCCGTTCAGCGGGTGGAAACACTTAAGCCTGATATCGTCATCATTGATGTCGATATCCCCGGAGTTAACGGTATCCAGGTGTTAGAAACGCTGAGAAAGCGCCAATATAGCGGAATTATTATTATTGTCTCCGCTAAAAATGACCATTTTTACGGGAAACATTGTGCTGATGCTGGCGCTAATGGTTTCGTCAGTAAAAAAGAAGGCATGAACAATATCATTGCTGCTATTGAAGCTGCAAAAAATGGCTACTGCTATTTCCCCTTCTCTCTCAACCGGTTTGTTGGAAGTTTAACGTCCGACCAGCAAAAACTCGACTCCTTATCGAAACAAGAAATTAGTGTCATGCGGTATATTCTTGATGGCAAGGATAATAATGACATTGCTGAAAAAATGTTCATCAGCAACAAAACTGTCAGCACTTATAAAAGTCGCTTGATGGAAAAATTAGAATGCAAATCACTGATGGATCTTTACACATTCGCACAACGTAACAAAATCGGCTAACCACATGAAGTTTTTACCCTATATTTTTCTTCTCTGTTGTGGTCTTTGGTCGACCATAAGTTTCGCAGACGGAGATTACATCGAATATCGTGGCATCAGTAGTAACAACCGTGTCACACTTGATCCACTACGTCTGAGCAACAAGGAATTACGCTGGCTCGCGAGCAAAAAAAATCTTGTGATTGCAGTACACAAGTCCCAAACGGCTACGTTGTTGCATACCGATTCGCAGCAACGGGTTCGTGGTATTAATGCGGATTATTTAAATCTTTTAAAAAGAGCGTTAAATATCAAATTAACACTCCGGGAATACGCAGATCATCAAAAAGCAATGGACGCGCTTGCAGAAGGTGAAGTCGATATAGTGTTATCACATTTAGTTACTTCGCCGCCTCTTAATAATGACATTGCTGCAACCAAACCATTGATAATTACCTTTCCGGCGCTGGTAACCACCCTTCACGACTCAATGCGACCGCTTACCTCACCAAAACCAGTAAATATTGCTCGGGTAGCAAATTACCCCCCAGACGAGGTAATTCATCAATCATTTCCAAAAGCAACAATTATCTCTTTTACAAATTTATATCAGGCATTAGCATCCGTTTCTACCGGACATAATGATTACTTTATTGGTAGTAACATCATTACCAGCAGTATGATTTCCCGCTATTTCACTCACTCCTTAAATGTAGTGAAATATTATAACTCGCCGCGTCAATATAATTTTTTCTTGACCAGAAAAGAATCCGTCATTCTTAATGAAGTACTCAATCGATTTGTCGATGCTTTAACAAATGAAGTTCGCTATGAAGTATCACAAAATTGGCTTGATACAGGGAACCTGGCCTTTCTGAACAAACCATTAGAACTCACTGAACATGAAAAACTGTGGATTAAGCAGCATCCCGAATTAAGGGTGCTGGAAAATCCTTACTCGCCCCCCTATTCTATGACTGATGAAAATGGCTCGGTTCGGGGCGTTATGGGGGATATTCTTAATATTATTACCTTGCAAACAGGTTTAAAATTTTCTCCGATCACCGTTTCACACAATATCCATGCCGGAACACAGCTTAATCCCGATGGATGGGATATCTTACCTGGCGCTATTTATAGTGAAGATCGAGAAAATAATGTTTTATTTGCTGAAGCATTCATAACAACGCCTTACGTTTTCGTCATGCAAAAAGCGCCTGATAGTGAACAAACTTTAAAAAAAGGAATGAAAGTTGCCATTCCATATTATTATGAGCTTCATTCGCAATTGAAAGAGATGTATCCGGAGATTGAGTGGATACAAGTCGATAATGCTAGCGCTGCATTTCACAAGGTTAAGGAAGGTGAACTTGATGCCCTGGTCGCGACACAGCTAAATTCGCGTTACATGATCGACCATTACTATCCTAATGAGCTTTATCATTTTCTTATTCCCGGCGTTGAGAATGCATCGCTTTCGTTCGCTTTTCCTCGCGGAGAACCAGAACTTAAGGATATTATTAATAAAGCATTGAATGCAATTCCCCCAAGCGAAGTTCTGCGCCTGACGGAAAAATGGATCAAAATGCCCAATGTGACCATTGACACATGGGACCTCTATAGTGAGCAATTTTACATTGTTACGACTTTATCCGTTTTATTAGTTGGCAGTAGCCTTTTATGGGGATTCTACCTGTTACGCTCAGTTCGTCGTCGTAAGGTAATTCAGGGTGATTTAGAAAACCAAATATCATTCCGGAAAGCACTCTCGGATTCCTTACCGAATCCAACTTATGTTGTAAACTGGCAAGGTAATGTCATTAGTCACAATAGTGCATTTGAACATTATTTCACTGCTGATTACTACAAAAATGCAATGTTACCATTAGAAAACAGTGACTCCCCCTTTAAAGATGTTTTTTCTAATGTGCATGAAGTCACAGCAGAAACAAAAGAAAACAGAACAATATATAGCCAAGTTTTTGAAATTAATAATGGTACTGAAAAAAGATGCATTAATCATTGGCATACATTATGCAATTTACCTGCAAGTGACAATGCAGTATATATTTGTGGTTGGCAAGATATTACCGAGACGCGTGATTTAATTCATGCACTCGAAGTAGAAAGAAATAAAGCGATCAATGCAACTGTCGCAAAAAGCCAGTTCCTGGCAACAATGAGTCACGAAATAAGAACACCAATTAGCTCCATTATGGGCTTCCTGGAACTTCTGTCGGGTTCAGGTCTTAGCAAGGAGCAACGTGTGGAGGCGATTTCACTTGCTTACGCCACCGGACAGTCACTCCTCGGCTTAATTGGTGAAATCCTTGATGTCGACAAAATTGAATCGGGTAACTATCAACTTCAACCACAATGGGTCGATATCCCTACTTTAGTCCAAAACACTTGTCATTCTTTCGGTGCGATTGCTGCAAGCAAATCCATCGCATTAAATTGCAGCAGTACGCTTCCTGAACGCTACCTGGTTAAAATCGACCCTCAAGCATTTAAGCAGGTGCTGTCTAATTTACTGAGTAATGCCCTTAAATTTACCACCGAGGGGGCAGTAAAAATTACGACTTCCCTGGTTCATATTGATGACAACCACGCTGTTATCAAAATGACGATTATGGACACCGGAAGCGGATTATCGCAGGAAGAACAACAACAACTGTTTAAACGCTATAGCCAAACAACAGCAGGTCGTCAGCAAACAGGTTCTGGTTTAGGCCTCATGATCTGCAAAGAATTAATTAAAAACATGCAGGGCGATTTGTCATTAGAAAGTCATCCAGGCATAGGAACGACATTTACGATCACAATCCCGGTAGAAATTACCCAACAAGTGGCGACTGCCGAGGCAAAAGCAGAACAACCTATGACACTCCCTGAAAAGTTGAGCATATTAATCGCGGATGATCATCCGACCAACAGGCTATTACTCAAACGCCAGCTAAACCTATTAGGATATGATGTTGATGAAGCCTCTGATGGTGTACAAGCGCTACACAAAGTCAGTATGCAGCATTATGATCTGCTTATTACTGATGTTAATATGCCGAATATGGATGGTTTTGAGTTGACCCGCAAACTCCGTGAGCAACATTATTCTTTACCCGTCTGGGGGCTTACGGCCAACGCACAGGCTAATGAACGCGACAAAGGGTTAAGTTGTGGCATGGATCTATGCTTATTCAAACCATTGACCCTGGATGTACTAAAAACACATTTAAGTCAGTTACAACAGGTTGCGCATATTGCTCCCCTGTATCGCCATCTTGATATCGAAGCCCTGAAAAATAATACGGCGAACGATCTGCAACTAATGCAGGAGATTCTCATGACTTTCCAGCATGAAACGCATAAAGATCTATCCGCTGCGTTTCATGCGCTAGAAGCTGGCGATAACAGAACTTTCCATCAGTGTATTCATCGCATCCACGGTGCGGCTAACATCCTGAATTTGCAAAAGTTGATTAATATTAGCCACCAGTTAGAAATAACACCTGTTTCAGATGGCAGTAAGCCTGAAATTATTCAGCTGCTGAACTCCGTTAAAGAACACATTGCAGAACTGGACCAGGAGATTGCTGTTTTCTGTCAGCAAAATGGCTAAATAGCGGCTCCCACAAGGTTCAAATGTGGGAGCTATTTACCAGCACATCTTACATTTATGATGAGAACTCATGGCGAATTTGTTCCCCATGCTGGTCGAGCGTTGCCGCTCCCGGCATAACATGCGGGTCCGCGCAGCCGCTGATTTTTATCGGATTACCCGGCATCATTATTCCGCCAGCTTCAATCAACATATTTCTCGCCTGAGTTTGTGGCAAATTAATGGCCTCAGCCACACTTAATAACGGCGCTACGGGTACACCAACTTCATGTATTCTGGCTAACCAAACTTCAGCTGCCTGCGTTTTTAACGTCCGCTCAATATATTGTTTAAGAATAGCTTGATTTTGTACACGTAAAATATTGCTGTTAAATCGGGGATCATCAACAAGTTCCGTCAGATCCAGTGCCTGGCATAACGCAGAAAAAAGCTTGTCATTACCACAACAAATAGTAATTGGTTTATCCTGAGTATCGAAAACATCAAAAGGAGCCATGTAGGGATGGCGATTTCCCAGACGTTGTGGTGACTTCCCAGTCGCGATATATGCCATCAGTCCATGCTCCAGAAAACTCAGAGTGGCATCAAACATCGCGATATCGACATGCGCCCCTCGCTGGCTCTTTTCGCGGCCATAAAGCGCACTCACGATTCCACTGAATAAATAGACACCGCCACATAAATCCGCAAGAGAGGTACCCACGCGCACAGGCGGAGCATCAGGGTATCCCGTTTCCATCATTATCCCGCTCATTGCCTGAATGATGGTATCGTAGGCAGGAGCATCTTTTAGCGGGCCGGTATGCCCGAAACCTGACGATGAAGCATAGATGAGACGCGGGTTGATTTCTTGTAGCGTTTCCCATGAAAACCCCAGTTTTTCCATTGTACCTGGGCGGAAATTCTCGGCTAATACATCAGCTTGTTTAAGCATATTTATAAATATACTTTTATCGTGGTCATTCTTTAAATCAAGAACCACACTCTCTTTGCCATGATTAATAAAACTGTAATAGAGTGACTGTCCATCCACATAGGGACCAAATGTGCGGGTATCATCACCATGACCTGGCGGCTCAACTTTAATTACCCTTGCGCCCATATTACAAAGAAGTTGAGTTCCGAAAGGCCCATTAAGGACATGCGTCATATCGATAACTAATAAGCCTTCAAACGGCCCTTTGCATTCATTATTGGTCATTTGCTTATGCCTTGAAAAAAAGCCGAAGGTGAAAAGACTCTTCGGCATTTATGAAAATTAATAACATGATTAATTATGAAACCAGTCGACTGACATAAATCCACAAGGGAGCCGTGACGACAAAACCCAGCACACTAACAGCCAATGACGCTGTACCAGTGCGGGTGTAGACATTAAACCGGCTGGCAATAATGATTCCGGAGAATGCCGGCGGTAATGCGCCTGCCAGTACCATCATCTGCAGATGTTCGCTGTTCAAATGACATGCCATACCAACGAGAAGCAGTGCCAGTGGCATCAGAATCAGCTTCAGGAAGGTGTTATAAGCAATTTCAGCACTGAACTCGAATTTATGTGCAGCCAGAGTCAACCCCGCAGCGAATACCGCTACCCCTGAGTTAGCCTTCGCAATCAGATTAAAGGTTGGATCCCATGCTGCCGGAATTTTTACCCCAACCAACACCAGGATCGTTGCCAGAACAGGTGCCCATACGACTGGCTCCTTTGCCGCAGAGATTAACGCGCTCAGATTGCTATTCTTCTTACCATCCGCTCCTGAGGAGGGATTCAGCAAATACAGACCAATAGGAATAGTAATTGCGTTAACAATAATAGAAATAATTGCTACCACTAAACCTGTTGATACGGAATCACCATAAATAGGGTCGAGAACTGCAAACCCCAAGAATCCAATGGTAGGTGAACCTGCAATTAATGCACATACTGCTGCTTCTGCATGGGTACGTTTAAAAAATTTGTAGCAACCAAACCAGGAGAAAAAGAAACATCCGACAATAACCACAAGTGATACAAGGGTCAGGCGAGTGTCCGCAAAAATCATTTCCCTGTTTGCCCGGGTAATAGAAACAAATAGGGCCGCAGGAAGAGCGTAGTTTAATACCAGTTTATTAAATGCCCGGGCTTGATCTTCTGAAAAAGTTTCTCGTCTGCCGCTAAAATAACCCAACAGCATGATTACGATAATAGGCAATAAATCGCCAATAAAAAATGTTAGCATAATAGTATTTCCGATAAGGGTCCCCTCACCATCGATAATGAGTTGGCAAGAGGAGACGATGTCAGTATTTAATTACCAGCGACTTGTTTTGGGTTAAGTTTGGTAATATGGCCACTTTCAGTTCCTGCTGCTGGGTCGATGACCACATTAATAATGGTCGGTTTGCGCGACTGAATACCGGTGGTTAACGCATGACGAAGCTCATCTGTCGTGGTGACGTTATATCCAACGCCACGAAATGCATCCATTAATTTGTCATACCTTGCATGGTGCAATAGATCTGTTGGTGATGGTGCACCAGCGCCACTGAGATCAACACCGTCTCCTCTGTAGATGCCGCCATTATTAAAAATAACGATCGTCACCGGCAGGTTATATCGACAAATCGTTTCAATCTCCATCCCACTGAAACCAAAAGCACTATCACCTTCAATGGCGACAACCGGAGAACCAGAGGTCACGCTAGCACCGATGGCATAGCCCATACCGATGCCCATGACACCCCAGGTGCCACAATCCAGACGACGACGTGGTTTATACATATCAATAATATTTCGTGCATTATCCAGGGTATTTGCCCCTTCATTAACTACATAAATATCCTGGTTCTCGTGCAATACATCGCGCACCGCACTCAATGCATTAAAGTAATTTAATGGTTGGGTATCTGTACTTAACTTTTCATGCATTTTTTGCGCATTTTGCTGCTTGTGGATATTTAAAATATCGCGCCACACCAGTGGAGTCGTAAATGTGTTTTGTTTCAGTTCTGCCAGCATACCTTGCATACTGGATGCAATATCGCCAACGACTGGCACAGCAATGGGGCGGTTGCTGTCAATTTCCTGCGGTTCTATATCCAGTTGAATAAACTGTGTATCTGCCGCCCATCCTTTTTTACCGTGCGCCAGTAACCAATTCAGTCGCGCCCCAACAAGCATGACAACATCAGCATTTGCCAGCGCAAACGAACGCGCAGCCGCCGCAGAAAGTGGATGCGTATCTTCCAGGATCCCTTTCGCCATAGACATTGGCAGGAATGGAATCTGGGTACTTTCAATAAACTCACGAAGCTGCTCATCTGCTTGTGAATACGCCGCGCCTTTACCAAGGATAATTAATGGCCGTTCTGCTTTTGCTAACAGCGAAATTGCACTAGTGACTGACTTCGGGCATGGCAATAACGCTGGCGATGGGTTTTCAACTTTAACAATAGTGGCTAATGCCTCGTCTTTTTCCATCGTCGCAGCCAGGACATTTGCTGGCAAATCAAGATAAACACCGCCAGGGCGACCCGAAACGGAGACCCGGATAGCGCGTGCCAACGCAATGCCAAGATCCTGCGGCTGGTTAACGCGGAATGCCGCTTTGGCATAGGGTTTTGCCGCATTCATTTGGTCCAGCTCTTCATAATCACCTTGCTGGAGATCAACGATCGCGCGATCGCTGGAGCCGCTGATCATGATCATCGGAAAACCATTTACTGTTGCGTTGGCCAATGCGGTCAAACCATTGAGGAATCCTGGCGCAGAAACGGTCAGGCAGATCCCTGGCTTTTGGGTAAGAAAACCGCTTGCCGCAGCCGCATAGCCTGCAGATTGCTCATGACGAAAACCAATATAACGAATGCCTTCCGCCTGGGCATGGCGCGCCATATCCGTCACAGGAATACCTACAACACCATAAATAGTGTCAATATTATTCTGTTTTAATGCTTCAACGATGATATGCATACCATCTGTCATTTGAAGTTGATCTGACATGATTAATAACCTCGAAATTTTTATAAATTGGGAGCCAGAAGCCCCCGTTAATATCAGATGGCGTGGTTTTGCTTCATTGCAGCAATTTCATCGTCGCTATAACCCAGCTCCTGCAATACAGCAGCGGTATGTTCACCTAATAACGGCGCAGCTTTAATATCCGGCGTAAAGGCAGAGAATTTCATTGGACAACCAACTGTCAGATATTTTCCACGCAACGGTTGTTCCACTTCGACAACACTGCCACTTTGGCGCAAAGAGGGATCAAGTGAAATTTCTTTCATACTTAATACCGGTGCACAAGGAATATCAAACTGAGTCAAATAGGCCACCGCTTCATGTTTATCAATAGTGACAGTGTATTTTTCGATTTTAGCAAAAATATCGAAAATATGTGGCTGTCGGGCATGAGCTGTACTGTATGCCGGATCGGTAATCCATTCTGGTTTGCCGATAGCTTTACAGGTGTTTTCCCAGTTTTGCTCCTGAATAGTGAAATAAATATAGGCGTTAGGATCGGTTTCCCAGCCTTTACATTTCAGGATCCAGCCAGGCTGACCGCCACCACCCGCATTACCACCGCGTGGTACTGCGTCGCCAAATGTGCCATTCGGATACTGCGGGTATTCTTCCAGATAACCCAGCTTATCGAGGCGCTGCTGGTCACGTAATTTCACGCGGCAAAGGTTCAACACGGCATCCTGCATTGACATGGTAACTCGTTGCCCACGCCCCGTTTTTTCGCGATGCAGCAAAGCAGCAAGTAAACCGATCAGCAAATGCATTCCGGTGTTGCTGTCACCCAACGCTGCAGCGCTTACCAGCGGCGGGCCGTCCCAAAAACCCGTAGTGGATGCCGCGCCACCCGCTGCCTGAGCAACGTTTTCATAGGCTTTTACATTCACATAAGGCGAACACTCATCAAACCCTTTGATCGAACCAAAAATCAGACGTGGGTTGATTTCCTGAATATGCTCCCAGGTGAAGCCCATGTGATCAATAGCCCCTGGATGAAAGTTCTCGACCAAGATATCAGCTTCGCGGATCAGCTTTTCCATTACCTCTTTGCCTTCCGCTGTTTTGGTATTTAATTCAATAGAACGTTTGTTGCTGTTAAGCATGGTGAAGTAAAGTGCATCGATATCAGGAATATCTCGCAGCTGGCGACGCGTTACGTCACCAACGCCGGGACGTTCAATTTTAATGACGTCAGCGCCAAACCACGCCAGCATCTGAGTACAAGATGGGCCAGATTGCACACCGGTGAAATCGAGAACTTTAATTCCTTGAAGTGGAGTTGACATAGCAATACCTATTAGTTAATTAAATATATGTTAATTTAGCGTTTATTTAAGGCATAACGCCCTCTATAAATAATCCGCAAAATATCGTCGTAGCTGCACTCGATATTTTTAAATTCCTGTATCAAGTGCTGAAATTCATTTCATCGCCACTTCCAATTCCTTTTTGCATGGTAAGTAGTGAGGACGAAAAGAAGAATATGATAAATATTGGTTTGCGGTAATCAGAGAGAGCCGCGACATTTGTGATGTTATTCTTACAACTGTAAGAAGCGATTGTGATTTACAGTTAGGGAAATGATTACGATTTTTAAATCGTACCATAAAACATAACATAAACAATGATTTCGTGATGACACGGGATTATTGATGTTTACTTTGAGGAATAGAAAATGCGTGTTTATAGAACCGCGAGCGCCAAATAATTTTATGACCACAATCGGTCGTATTGTGGTCATAAAAAATTGTCGCCTGGAGGGAGTAAAATCTTTTACTTCAATATGCTGCCTGTCAGCATTAGTTCACAAACAGTGCTTCGCTATCGACGATGATTCCATCTTCCGCACCTTTAAGCGCCAGGTTTGCCTCGTAGTATTGCTTTTTATCAAGCAGTTTCTGCGCATCAGCAAGTGCATTACGAGTCTGTTTAAGCGGCATCAGATATTGGTTTTCCATTACGCCAACACCGGCCAGGCGAAGCTCTTCCATTGCGCCCTTTTTATCCCCTTTCGCCATTTTTTCATTCGCAATTTTTATCGCTGCTTCTTTTTCTGGTGTCGCTACATAACTCTCAGAAATTCCGACAGATGCATTAATGACAATATATTGGTCATCATTGATATTGGTCTTTTTACCTGGCTTAGCGAACTTTGCCCATTCAGTACTGTCATCTGACAGCAAAGCGGAAGCTTCATTGGTCAGTTCTTTTGCCTTTTCCGGATCGCCATGAAACAGAGCCAGGCGCGCTACCTGCACGTCACGCATCGCATATAAACCCTGTTCAGAGATACGCTCTGCTGCTACCGTTTTCTGGGTTTGCTGAACTTGCTGAGTTTGCTGTTGTGCTGCTACCGGTGCATTATCAGCAGCCCATACAGTTGAAGATGCCAGAACTGCTGTGACCATCGTAGCCATAATTAAACGTTTCATACTTACCTCATTCTTTAACAGTTTTAGAAAACGCCGCCATCATATTGGGTGAGCATGAAATGAGAAATCAGAGAGCAACGGTCATTTTGAAAGGGTTATCTTACAGTTGTAGTTATTATCGCAAGAAGTATTTTAGTCTTACAATTGTAGGAATATGCTTCCTGTCGCAGAGAACTATTCTTATATACCACAAAGAGATGTCATTTATTATATCGATGTAAATACTGATTAATTAAATGTAAATACAGCCATAACATCGTAGGTTCTCAGTGAGCCATTCTCAGGATAACTTTCTATGAAAGTAAACTTAATGCTTTTTAGCTTATTTTTATTGGTCTCTATTATGGCATGCAATGTTTTTGCATTTTCCATTTCTGGTGGTGGAAGTGAGACGAGCTATAAAGAGACAGAAAAAACGTCAGTGATGACGACAACTCATTCTACAAAACTTCAACCATCACAGGCGATTTTGTTTAAGATGAGAGAAGATGCGCCACCATTAAATCTCACAGAAGACATCACGCCCCCTTTTCCGACAAAGGCGAATTATCTTATTCATCCTGTGCGATAGCGTCTGTCACATGGCAGGTGAACAATCATGTCTGTTGATGATGTGAGCACCTGCCCAAATGATCCATCCTGAACTACTACCGCCTGCCATACCCCACCATAAAGCGAATCATCAATCCACAAGCCGGGGCAAGAAACATAAATATCCCCGTCACTAGTTCATTACCGCCAGTTAACCACATGGTGAAGTAGTAAATGAGTGCAGCGAGGATCACCATGCCGAAGAAAGAAGAGACCGCCGAGACCACGTTCAGTACCTGACCGATGTATCCGCTTACGCAGACAATACACAGGGCGAGAAACATCCATAAATAAATCATAGCTCAACCTCCTGCCGCGCTAAAAAACCTGTAACTTCAGTCACTTTAATAGTAAGACAATCCTTAACCTCTGGCAATTTTTGCTAAGTATTAATGAAAACAGCACGTTAAATGCAAGACTGTAATGTGCGAAAAAAATATTTACTTTGCACGATAAATAATCAGTAGCTGAAAGCAGTCAGCCAGTGATAAAGTAAAAGCACCGCATTCATGCTCCTCGTGGTTATGTCCTGACTAGTCTTTACACTCTTTACAGGAACCATTGTCGTACATGATGGCCCAATCAATTGAGTGTACCGCTGTCGACATGGAATCTTCTGCGATACAACAATTCGTATCTACAGAAGGTAACTATGTTTCCAAAATGCAAATTTTCCCGCGAGTTTCTACATCCTCGCTACTGGCTCACATGGTTTGGGCTTGGTGTACTCTGGCTTTGGGTACAGCTTCCTTACCCTGTTCTCTGTTTTCTCGGCACGCGTATCGGCACGATGGCGCGACCATTCCTGAAACGTCGTGAATCTATCGCCCGTAAGAACCTGGAACTTTGTTTCCCACAGCATTCTGCTGAAGAGCGCGAGAAGATGATTGCCGAAAACTTTCGTTCACTCGGCATGGCGCTGGTAGAAACCGGCATGGCATGGTTCTGGCCCGACAGTCGCGTACGTAAATGGTTTGATGTTGAAGGGCTGGATAACCTCAAACGCGCACAACTGCAAAATCGTGGCGTGATGGTTGTCGGCGTCCATTTTATGTCGCTGGAATTGGGCGGCCGCGTGATGGGACTATGTCAGCCAATGATGGCCACCTATCGTCCGCATAATAATCAGCTGATGGAATGGGTGCAGACCCGTGGTCGCATGCGCTCTAACAAAGCGATGATCGGCAGAAATAATCTGCGCGGTATTGTCGGTGCGCTGAAGAAAGGTGAAGCCGTATGGTTTGCTCCCGATCAGGATTATGGTCGTAAAGGTAGCTCCTTCGCACCGTTCTTTGCGGTAGAAAATGTTGCCACAACCAATGGTACCTATGTCCTCTCTCGTCTCTCTGGCGCAGCCATGTTGACCGTAACGATGGTCAGAAAAACGGATTACAGCGGATATCGGTTGTTCATCACCCCTGAAATGGAAGGCTACCCGGCAGATGAAAATCAAGCCGCTGCCTATATGAACAAGATTATCGAGAAAGAGATTATGCGCGCACCTGAGCAGTACCTCTGGATCCACCGTCGCTTTAAAACGCGCCCGGTGGGTGAATCGTCGTTATACATTTAACAAACTGCTCTTACTCTTTCCCTCCTCAAATCAGCCATAATAACCTCATGGTTTTTATGGCTTTTTTCTTAAGGTTTTTTCCTTCGCTGAATCTCTAATTATTACCGTCAGAAATTAAACTGTCGCCGATATGAGACACCTGTAAGTTACTAAAAGTAAATAAGAAAATGCCTCTTGTCTCGTTTCAGTTTTAGGCGTACATTAGCGCCGTCTCGAGCAGTTTAGCTCAGAATTCTGGGGTGATGCCCACGGTAAAATACGGACTTTCAATGTCGTTTTGCCCGGTGTCAACTCACTGTATCAGGTGTAATGAAGTCATTCAGGCGTAACAGTAATTACGCGGAGAGATGTAAAGTGAAATATTTCTTTATGGGCATTTCTTTTATGGTCATCGTTTGGGCCGGTACTTTTGCCCTGATGATCTAAAAGCAAACTGTGCAATGAAAAACAGGAGCCATCTGGCTCCTGTTTGCATTTCTGGCGATGGTGTTTATTCCGCGTTTTCGTGAATATGTTTGCTGCTGGCGGGTAGTAAACCGTCGGCACGGAACATCGCTTTAATTCCACGAATCGCCTGGCGAATACGATCGCGGTTTTCAATCAGCGCAAAGCGAACATGGGTGTCACCGTAGTCGCCAAAGCCAATCCCTGGAGAGACACAGACCTTCGCCTCATTAAGCAGTTTCTTGGCAAATTCCAGCGAGCCCATTGCCGCATACGGTTCCGGGATTTTCGCCCAGACATACATCGAGGCTTTCGGCATTTCGACCATCCAGCCCGCTTCATGCAGCCCTTTAACCAGTACATCGCGGCGGCGTTTGTACTGTTCGGCAATGTCGCGAACGCACTGTTGATCGCCCTCCAGCGCCGCAATCGCCGCCACCTGCAACGGCGTAAAAGTACCGTAATCGTGATAGCTTTTAATACGTGCCAACGCACTGACCAGCGTTTTGTTGCCGACCATAAAGCCGATACGCCAGCCCGCCATGTTGTAGCTTTTCGACAGCGTAAAGAACTCGACCGCCACGTCTCGTGCACCTGGCACCTGCATGATTGACGGCGCTTTCCAGCCATCGTAGACGATATCGGCATAGGCCAGGTCATGGACCACCAGCACATCGTAGCGTTTCGCCAGCGCCACAACCTTCTCAAAGAATTCCAGTTCCACGCATTGCGCGGTTGGGTTCGACGGGAAGCCGAGGATCATCATCTTCGGTTTCGGATAACTTTCGCGAATGGCGCGTTCCAGTTCGTTGAAGAAATCGACACCTTCCACCAGCGGCACTGAGCGTACCTGCGCCCCGGCAATCACCGCGCCGTAAATATGAATCGGGTAGCTTGGATTAGGCACCAGTACAGTGTCACCGTGATCCAGCGTCGCCAGCATCAGATGCGCCAGGCCCTCTTTCGAACCAATAGTGACGATGGCTTCTGATTCCGGGTCGATTTCAACGTCGTAGCGATCCTGATACCAGCGGGAAATGGCGCGACGTAACCGCGGAATGCCGCGTGAAGTGGAGTAACCATGCGTGTCCGGGCGCTGGGCCACCGTACATAATTTTTCGACGATATGCGGCGGAGTCGCACCGTCCGGGTTACCCATACTGAAATCGATAATATCTTCGCCGCGCCGACGCGCAGCCATTTTCAGTTCAGCGGTAATGTTAAAAACGTAGGGCGGGAGACGATCAATACGCGTAAAGCGACGTTCAGGGCGAGTGTCAGCCATAATTTCCTCAGATTAACGTGAGCGCCCGGACCGTCCGAGCGACGCTGCCACGATGGTGGCTGTTTTGAAAATAGCCTGATTAATTTCTGTCTGTCCAGCGTTTTAGAACATTTTTGTTAATAGCTTTAAATGAGGAACTCCACTTCAAAAACAGGAAATTTATCTACGCTAACAAGAAAATTACCACTCATTTTATTAACATTATAATTTCAATAAATTTACCAGCCAGATGTGCATTATCAAGAGATGCATTGCTAATACACCATTTATCTTTCAATCCCCTTTTAAAATTGTGGTTTTTCCTCAAAAACGGCCTGCTGGTCATCGGCCTTCAGGTTACCTATCATAGAGGTTTAATCCTTATTCAGAGTCACCCGTGCACGAAATATTCAACATGCTGCTGGCGGTCTTCGATCGGGCAGCGTTAATGCTTATCTGCCTGTTCTTTCTTATCCGTATCCGCCTGTTTCGCGAACTGTTGCACAAGTCGGCGCACTCCCCAAAAGAGCTGCTCGCCGTTACCGCCATTTTCTCGCTGTTCGCCCTGTTCAGCACCTGGTCCGGCGTGCCCGTAGAAGGCTCGCTGGTGAACGTACGTATTATCGCGGTGATGTCAGGCGGGATTCTGTTTGGCCCGTGGGTGGGCATCATTACCGGTGTGATTGCAGGTATTCACCGTTATTTAATTGACATCGGCGGCGTGACGGCAATTCCGTGCTTTATCACCAGTATTCTCGCGGGTTGCATATCAGGCTGGATCAACCTGAAAATCCCCAAAGCACAGCGCTGGCGCGTCGGTATTCTCGGTGGCATGTTATGTGAAACGTTGACGATGATCCTGGTGATTGTCTGGGCACCCACCACTGCACTGGGGATTGATATCGTCTCCAAAATCGGGATTCCGATGATCCTCGGCAGCGTTTGTATCGGCTTTATTGTGTTGCTGGTACAAAGCGTTGAGGGCGAAAAAGAGGCCAGCGCCGCGCGGCAGGCCAAGCTGGCACTGGATATCGCTAACAAAACGCTGCCGCTGTTTCGCCATGTCAATAGCGAGTCATTACGCAAAGTTTGTGAAATTATCCGAGATGATATTCACGCCGATGCGGTAGCGATTACCAACACCGATCATGTGCTGGCCTATGTTGGCGTAGGGGAACACAACTATCAGAATGGCGATGATTTCATTAGCCCAACAACGCGTCAGGCAATGAATTACGGAAAAATCATTATCAAAAACAATGATGAAGCCCACCGTACACCGGAAATCCACTCGATGCTGGTGATCCCGCTTTGGGAGAAAGGGGTCGTGACCGGGACGCTGAAAATTTACTACTGCCACGCGCATCAGATTACCTCGTCATTACAGGAAATGGCGGTCGGTCTGTCGCAAATCATCTCCACCCAACTGGAGGTTTCACGCGCCGAGCAACTACGTGAAATGGCAAATAAGGCAGAGCTTCGCGCTCTGCAAAGCAAAATTAATCCCCATTTCCTGTTTAATGCTCTGAATGCTATCTCATCGTCGATCCGTCTGAATCCGGATACCGCTCGCCAGCTGATCTTTAATCTGTCGCGTTATCTGCGCTATAACATTGAATTAAAAGACGATGAGCAAATCGATATCAAAAAAGAGCTGTATCAAATTAAAGACTATATTGCCATTGAGCAGGCCCGCTTTGGCGACAAGCTGACGGTTATCTATGATATTGATGAAGAGGTGAATTGCTGCATTCCCAGCCTGCTGATCCAGCCGTTGGTGGAGAATGCCATTGTCCACGGTATTCAGCCTTGCAAAGGTAAAGGCGTTGTCACCATCAGCGTTGCAGAGTGCGGTAATCGGGTACGCATTGCGGTGCGAGATACCGGGCACGGCATCGATCCAAAAGTCATTGAGCGGGTCGAAGCGAACGAAATGCCGGGCAATAAAATTGGCCTGCTGAATGTCCATCATCGCGTGAAGTTATTGTATGGCGAGGGGCTGCATATCCGCCGCCTGGAACCAGGAACGGAAATTGCGTTTTACATTCCTAACCAACGCACCCCTGTCGCCTCACAGGCTACGTTATTGCTTTGAGCCGGAGTGATATTGTGAAAGTCATCATTGTTGAAGACGAATTCCTGGCACAACAGGAACTGAGCTGGCTGATTAAAGAGCACAGCCAGATGGAGATTGTCGGCACCTTTGACGATGGTCTGGACGTGTTGAAGTTTTTGCAGCATAACCGCGTCGACGCCATTTTTCTGGATATCAATATTCCGTCGCTGGATGGCGTGTTGCTGGCGCAAAACATCAGCCAGTTTGCCCATAAACCGTTTATTGTGTTCATCACTGCGTGGAAAGAACATGCGGTGGAAGCGTTTGAACTGGAAGCGTTTGACTACATTCTCAAACCGTATCAGGAATCACGCATTACCGGGATGCTGCAAAAACTGGAAGCAGCCTGGCAACAACAGCAGACCAGCAGTACGCCTGCCGCGACGGTAACGCGTGAGAATGACACCATTAATCTGGTGAAAGATGAGCGAATCATCGTCACGCCAATTAACGATATCTATTACGCCGAAGCGCACGAGAAAATGACCTTTGTCTATACGCGGCGTGAATCCTACGTAATGCCGATGAACATCACCGAGTTTTGCAGCAAGCTGCCGCCGTCGCATTTTTTCCGCTGCCATCGCTCATTTTGTGTCAATCTGAACAAAATACGCGAAATCGAACCGTGGTTTAATAACACCTACATTCTGCGGCTGAAAGATCTGGATTTTGAAGTGCCGGTCAGCCGTAGCAAAGTTAAAGAATTCAGGCAGTTAATGCATCTGTAATCGGGAACTTTCATGAAAGCAACAGGCTTGCCCGCCGATCAACAATTTTTCGCCGATCTGTTCAGCGGCCTGGTGCTTAACCCGCAACTACTGGGGCGCGTCTGGTTTGCCAGCCAGCCGGCCTCGTTGCCGGTGGGCAGTTTATGTATTGATTTTCCCCGTCTGGATATCGTGCTGCGCGGCGAATACGGCAATCTGCTGGAAGCAAAGCAGCAACGTATAGTGGAAGGAGAAATGCTGTTTATTCCAGCGCGCGCGGCTAATTTACCGGTCAACAACAAACCGGTAATGCTGTTAAGCCTGGTATTCGCGCCGACCTGGCTTGGGTTATCGTTTTACGATAGCCGCACCACGTCGTTGTTGCATCCTGCTCGCCAGATCCAACTTCCCAGCCTGCAACGCGGCGAAGGTGAAGCAATGCTTACTGCCCTCACCCATCTTAGCCGTTCGCCGCTGGAGCAGAATATCATTCAGCCGCTGGTGTTAAGTTTGCTGCATCTTTGCCGCAACGTGGTCAATATGCCGCCGGGTAATTCGCAGCCGCGCGGCGATTTTCTCTATCACAGCATTTGTAACTGGGTTCAGGATAATTATGCCCAACCGCTCACCCGTGAGAACGTGGCGCAGTTTTTTAATATCACGCCCAATCATCTGTCAAAACTGTTTGCGCAGCATGGAACAATGCGTTTTATCGAATATGTGCGTTGGGTGCGAATGGCGAAGGCGAGGATGATTTTGCAGAAATATCATCTGTCGATTCATGAAGTGGCGCAGCGTTGCGGCTTTCCGGACAGCGACTATTTTTGTCGCGTCTTCCGGCGTCAGTTTGGCCTGACGCCGGGAGAGTACAGCGCCCGTTTTCAGGGCTAACGTCAGAAGGTTAATTCCGTTTCCAGCAGCGTCAGAATACTTTGTGCATCTTGCGCGGCAAACAGCGACTGGCGGAAGTTTTTATTCACCAGTTTACGCGCCAGCTGCGAGAAGACTTTCACATGATTCATCCCTTCGTTAGCGCCCAGCGTCAGCATGATCACCAGTTCGACTTCGCCCATTTCTGACTGCCAGTCAACCGGTTTCACCAACCGGGCAATGCTGATACTGGAATGACGGATCCACTGTGATTTGGTGTGCGGGATCGCCACGCCAAAACCAACGCCAGTAGTGACAATCTCTTCCCGCTGCCAGACATCTTCTTCCAGCTCAAACGGATGTTCAGTACGCCCGTTAACGCCAAGGTTGCCGCACAGGAACTGGATCGCCTGCTCTTTATTGCTAAAGGCCTGATCAACAAAGATATTCTCCAGCGCCAGCAGCGGGCGAACGTCTTCTTCCGGCGTAAACGCGGTAAGTAACGCTTCAATTTCCTGCGCGCTGCGGCATTCACATGCCTGACGCGCCAGTTCCCGACACGCCTCGCTATCCAGTTGACGAAGCTGGCTTTTCACCGCCGGAATACGCGGGCTACTCATACTCAGCTCATCCAGGCCCAGTCCAAGCAGTAGCGGCAGATAACGACTTTCACCGCCCAGTTCACCGCAAATACCTACCCATTTGCCGCGCTGATGCGCAGTGGTAACAATCTGCTGCAACATGCGCAGGAACGATGGCGTAATCGGGTTATACAGCGGCGATACGCGCGGGTTATTACGATCGACCGCATACAGATACTGGGTCATATCGTTAGAACCGATACTGAAGAAATCGACCTCATCGCAGAAGTGGTCGATGATGTAGCACACCGACGGTACTTCCACCATGATACCCAGCGTAATCGACTCTGCATGACGCAGACCATCGCGCTTAAGCTCAACGATCGCTTTTTGGATCTCGCCCTTCACCCATAAGATCTGATCGAGGCTGTGGACCATTGGGATCATTAACTGGGCATTGCCGAAACTGGCAGCACGCAAAATAGCCCGCAGTTGAGTGCGGAACAGGCCAGCAAATTCCGGGTAAATTCGTACCGCGCGATAGCCGAGGAACGGGTTCTCTTCCTGGGGAATGTTGAGGTAAGGAATGCTTTTATCGCCGCCGATGTCCATCGTGCGGAAAATAATCGGCTTGTCGCCCGCCGCCAGTAGCACCTGTTGGTATGCTTCAAACTGTTCCTGTTCGTCCGGCGCACTGTCGCGCTCCATATAGAGCATTTCGGTACGAAACAGCCCGACACCTTCCGCGCCGTTGGCAAACGCGCCTGGCGCTTCCAGAGCGGTGCCAATATTCGCCGCGATATCAATGCGCTTGTTATCACGGGAATAGGCCAGCTGCGCGGCGGCCTGCGCCTGCTGCTGCTGACGTTTATCCGCCAGCGTCTGTGCGACCTGATAATAACCACTCACCGCGTCATCAGGATTAATAGCCAGCACGCCGCACTGGGCGTCAAGCACCGCCGGTTGCCCGGCATAGCGAGCAATGGCATCCAGCGGCAGGCCGCTCAGTACGGGGATCGCCGAGGCGCGGGCCAGAATCAGAGTATGCGAGGTGCGCCCGGTTTTCTCCAGAATCATGCCCGCAAGATTTTTTAAATCGAGGCTCAAAAACTGGCTTGGGGTTAAATCCTCGGCTACCAGAATAGTCGGTTTTTCCAGCACCAGATTGTTGCGCGGCTTCAGTTCCGGCCAGGTGATATGCAGTAACTGTTCGCTGATATCGCGAATGTCGCTAACACGTTCGCGCAGATAATCACTGGCAGAAGCAGAAAGTTTGGCGCAAACCTGCTCCATATTGCTGATGATCGCTGCACCCAGCCCCTGATGTTGTTCTGTCATCAGGCGACGGATATTGCCCGCGAATTCATCATCCTGAATCAGCGACAAATGGGCGCTGAGAATGGTTTTGCTTTCGCCGTCACGCTCGCGCAATTGCTGGTTCAGTTGCTCGGCAAGCGTTGCCAGGCTGTGCTCCAGCCGGGTGGAATCTTGCGCACTGGCGGGGATCGCCCGGTAACTGTCGAGGCTGTCGCTTTGTAACAGGGTCAGCGTACCCACGCCGACGCCGCTTGCCAGCACATTGCCGTACAGTAAATCCGGGTTAAGGCGGCTTAATGAACGCGGCAGCGGATGCGCCGTCAGTTCTGCCTGCGTCGGCTGGACGCTGTCACTGTCGATAAAGCGCACCTGGATGTACTCTTCCAGCACTCGCCGCGCCTGCTCTTCATCGCTACCGCTAATGTTCAGGCTACAACTGTCATTAAATAAAGTGCCTGTGCCAATCAGCGCCAGCGAGCTTTTCGCATCGGCCTTTGCGTTCTGGCGATGGTTGATGAAGGTGATTTCGCTTTGCCACTGGCTGCACTGTTCTTTAAGTTCCCACGCCGGACGAGCATGTAGACCGTTAGGCAAAGGACAGAGAAATTGAATCGTTAACATAACCGCTCCGGGTTAATCAGGAGATCATCTGAAATCCGTCAGTAGAACAACCGTCTCACGCGTAAGACGTTGAATAAGGGCAGATAAAAGCTGCTGCATCTGCAAAATGTCGCGGCAGTCGGCAATCGATGCGGCGCAATGTCCGTGGCGGGTTGCTGGCCCCATCACCACTGTGGGTACGCCAGTGCCGGTTAAATGCACCGCCCCGCCATCCGTGCCGCCGTTGCTGAACATATCCGCCTGTAACGGCACGCCAATTTCTGCCGCCACGGTTTCGATCCACGCGGTAAGTTTTGGCGGCGCAATCAGCGACTTGTCGCTTAACACCAGCATCGGGCCGTTACCAATCTGGCGATGGTTAGCCGCGCCATAATCAAAGTTTTTCGCCCAGCAGGCGGTATCAAGCACAATGGCGATGTCCGGCGACACCGCGCGGGTGGCGGTTTGCCCGCCGCGTAATCCCACCTCTTCGCTGGAACTTGCCACCAGCCACACTTCCGCAGGCAGCTCGGTGTTGTGCAGCTCACGTAGTAACGTCACCAGCAGGTAGCAACCGAGGCGGTCATCAAAGGCTTTACCCATCACTCGCTGGTGAGGGAGAACCTGAAAAGTGGTATCAAACGTGACACGATCGCCCGGACGAATACCTGCCTGCATCACTTCGTCATACGAGCGCGCACCAATGTCCACGCGCATGGCGCTGACGTCATTCCCCTGCCGCTCGCCATCGAGCAAACCGGGAATTTTGCACTCTTCACGAGTAGTGATCCGTACTGGCTGAAGCTGGCGGGCAGCCATGCGCACATTGCCAACTGGCAGGACATCAATCGCCCCTTCGCGGGAGATGCTACGCACCATAAATCCCACTTCGTCCATATGCGCACAGATCATCACCTTCGGACCTGTCGATTCATTGAGGCGGATCAGCACCGATCCCAGGCCATCAAATCGCACTTCTTTTTGCAGTCGATCCGCTTCATCCAGCAGGATCTGCCGCACTTCCTGTTCCGAGGAGGCGATCGCATCTGCCTCGCTCAACGCTTTTAATAGCGATAAATCCATTATGCCTCTCCCGTGAGCAACACTGTTTTTGGCATGGCGTAGAGCACTTCCGCGCCTTGCGGGGTAACCAGCACGACATCTTCGATGCGCACGCCCCCTCGCCCTGGCAAATAAATCCCCGGCTCCACGGTCAGTAACATCCCTGGCTGTAGCGTCGTGGTGTCCCGCGGTGAAAAACGCGGATCTTCATGGACTTCAATGCCGATAGCATGACCGGTGTTATGACCGAAATAGTCGCCATAACCGGCTTCTGTAATGACCCGGCGCGCGGCGTCGTCAACCTGCTGGCAGCGCACGCCGGGGCGAATCGCGGAGATTGCCGCGAGCTGTGCCTGCAGGACAATGTTATACACATCAAACAGCGGGTGAGATTCGGCGCTCACCCCTTCGCCATTCACCAGCAAGGTACGCGTCATATCAGAGCAGTAGCCCTGATACAGCGCACCAAAATCAAGAGTGACAAACTCGCCCGCTGCAACAATCTTGTCGCTGGCTTTGCCGTGCGGCAGCGCCCCACGCCAGCCACTGGCGACAATGGTGTCAAAAGAGGCTTTTTCTGCGCCCTGCTGGCGCATAAACCACTCCAGTTCAGCAGCAATCTCGCATTCGCTCATCCCCGCCTGAATAAAGCGGCGAATATGCTCTGCACCGCGATCGGCAATCCCACAGGCGAGGCGGATTTTCTCCACCTCCTCTGGCGTTTTGATTTGCCGCAGCACATCCGGCGTGGCGCTTACCAATTTCGCATTGAGTTCAGACTGCCAGCGGTGCGCGGTTTCCCAACTTACCTGCTGGCCTTCAAAACCGAGCGTTTGCAACTGCTCATCGGCAATGATTTGCCTGACGATAGTGGTAAGCGTGTTCGTCGCGTCAAGCAAATGCAGCTGGTAGCCTTGCGTGCGGGCTTCTACATCCGCGTAATAGCGCGAATCCACCAGAATGTGCGCACTTTCACGGCTAATCACCACATAGCCTGATCCGGTGGAGATCCCCAGATGCGGTTGTTTGTTCTGCCGTGAGGAGAGAAGCACCGCATCCAGTTGTTGCGCCTTAAGCCAGTCGCGCAGCGAAGCGAGTAATGTCATCTGGATTTTCCTTCTTACAGGCTATCGATTAACAATTTGCCTTTACGGAACATCATCAGACGCAGGAACACCACCATCAGCGCAGTAATGATTGCTCCCAGCGCGATCCCCGCCATATAGACACCGAGGTTAGTGACCAGCGGCCATGCCCAGATAGCAGATTCCGGGAACCATTGAACTGCACCCAGCCAGACTGCGGCGGTTGAGCCGACAATCGCGCCAACCATATAGGACGGAATAGCGGTGATGGGGCTTTCCAGCGCAAACGGAATCGCACCCTCACTGATCCCCATAAAGGCAAGGAATATGGCGGTTTTACCCTGCGGATAAAGCTGAGCGTTGAACAGGCGTTTGCCGGTTAAACGACGGTCAATAATGGTCGCCAGACCCAGACCAATCGGTGGAATAACGATAGCGATAGAACGTGCGGTGACCGGTAATACGTGGTCAGTGGTAAAGCTGAAGGCAACGAAACCTGCGGCTTTGTTGATTGGACCACCGAGGTCGATTGCGGTCGCCGCCGCAATGCCCATTGCGTACATCAGCGCGCCCTTCTCACCTGCAGCGGTCAGCACGGTACGGAACCCGCCGTTGATCCAGCCACCAAACGGCGTGATCACGTAGTACATCGCCAGCATGACAAAAATGGCGGAAAGAATCGGTAGCAAAAATGTGGTTTTGAACGCTAACAGGAAATCCGGTAACTGGATTTTCTGGTTCATCCACTTCACAAGGTAACCCGCAACGATAGAAATAATCAGGGCACCAATGAAGGTGGACGGCACCGGCGAAGAGGTCGCCCATTGCATCGTGCTGGGATCGAAGTTCAGCAGTTGCGTAGGCTGGGTAGACATCAAGCCGCCGATAAAACCAGCCGGGAACGCCAGTTTGCCGCCGATGGAGTTCGCCACAAAAGCGGCAAACATCGGTATGGCAAAGCCAAACAGCACGCCACCAAAGGACTGTGACAGCCAGGCAAACTTCAGTAAGGAGAGGTCGAAACCGGAGAATTTCCCGCTATTAAGCGCATCCATGATGCCGATATCCGCAGGAATTTTAAGCCAGCTATAAGCAATCAGCTGGCTGAAAGCGAGGATCACACCGCCCATAATTAAGGTCGGCACCATGCGTGAAATCCCTGACATCACATGCTGCGGGAGTTCACCCCAGAAGCTGGTTTTAGAGGCCTGCGGATTCTTAATTGCCGCTGCCGCACCGGATGCGCCAGGCACAACGGTTGCACTGCGTTTTTTAATGGCCATAACAATTATCCCTGTCGAATATTACTGTTGTTCAGAGGCAATCATCTCTTCGATTTCTTTGATGATGCCCGCAGCGTTTTTAATTGCGTCCTGCAAAGTGATTTCATAAACGTCGCGTGATTCGAAACGTTCGTTATCTTCTGGTGTAACTGCCACGGAATGAATGATGATGGTCGCTTCGGCGATATCCTGCGCCGTCAGGCGGTTCTGGATGCCATCCGCACCCTGAGTTTCAATTTTCACTTCATAGCCGGCTTCCACCGCCGCTTCTTCCAGCGCCTGAGCGGCCATAAAGGTGTGAGCCAGGCCCATAGGGCAGGCACATAAGGCAATCAGTTTCTTACTCATCGTTAATTCCTCGTTCAGTGATAGTTGACGAGTGAAATTATGAACGTGCAAAACAAATCGCCGTTACCAGACAAATAATGCATTTACTGGAGAATTAATCCCGCTGTACGGAAGTGTGACGCAGGTCGGCCTTGTGAGGAGACACAAAGAAAAATAGGATTAACTGTTTGATTTAAAAGATTATCGGGAGAGTTATCTCCCGATTTGACAGGAAGGATTTACAGAATGTGGCCTAAGGTCTGGCGTAAATGTGCGCCGGAACCGAGAAGGCCCGGATTGTCATGGACGATGAGATACACCGGAATATCATGGACATATTCTTTAAAGCGCCCTTTATCTTCAAATGCGGCACGGAAACCAGAGGCTTTGAAGAACTCAAGGAAGCGCGGCACGATACCACCGGCAATAAACACGCCGCCAAATGTCCCGAGATTGAGCGCCAGATTGCCGCCAAAACGGCCCATAATGACGCAAAACAGCGACAACGCGCGGCGACAATCGGTGCAGCTGTCAGCCAGCGCGCGTTCAGTAATATCTTTTGGCTTGAGATTTTCTGGCAGGCGGTTGTCGGCTTTCACAATCGCGCGATACAAATTCACCAGCCCAGGACCAGAAAGCACGCGCTCTGCCGAAACATGACCAATTTCTGCACGCAGTATTTCGAGGATAATGCCCTCTTCTTCACTATTCGGCGCAAAATCAACGTGACCGCCTTCGCCTGGCAAGCTTACCCAGCGTTTATCAACATGAACCAGATGCGCAACCCCAAGCCCTGTTCCGGCACCGTAAACCGCAATAGGTTTACCTTCTACCGGTTCTGCACCGCCAAACTGGATCAGATGCTCTTTTTTCAGCATCGGGATCGCCATCGATACAGCGGTAAAATCGTTAATAATTTCCAGATGGCTAAAACCGAGATTCTTTTTCATTTCGGCAATTGAGAACGCCCAGGTATGGTTGGTCATTGCCACCCAGTCACCGGTA
This sequence comes from Escherichia sp. HH41S, assembly GCF_009820115.1. Taxonomy (NCBI): domain Bacteria; kingdom Pseudomonadati; phylum Pseudomonadota; class Gammaproteobacteria; order Enterobacterales; family Enterobacteriaceae; genus Escherichia; species Escherichia sp. HH41S. Next base: position 7,744 of record NZ_VNXE01000095.1, on the reverse strand, counting down.
ATTGGGCAAGCGATGGCAATACAGCCGTCTTTCACCTCGACCTTATGTTCTTCAAGATAAACGCGAATGACCGCTTCGAGGCTGGGGTAATCAAGCCCTGAATAGGTCTTAGCCTGCGAGATTTCACCACTGGCAATATCACACAGAGCAAGACGTGCGTTGGTGCCGCCCACATCACCGACTAATGCATACTTTGTCATTCTTCAACTGCTCCGCTAAAGTCAAAATAATTCTTTCTCACACTGTAAATACCTGGGGGCATAACAACAACGCCGGAAAGGCAGGCTCCCTGTAAATATCGATCTGGGTCACACAATTACTTTATCGTTTCAGCACCAATTGCAGCGATGCCTTTTTGCAAGCTGGGCAAACTAAGTATCTGACCCTGCATAAGGAATAGAACATGCTCCATCCGCGAGCCAGAACCATGTTGTTATTATCGCTCCCCGCCGTGGCAATTGGGATTGCGTCCAGTCTTATTCTGATTGTGGTGATGAAAATCGCCTCGGTATTACAGAATTTGCTCTGGCAACGACTGCCGGGAACTCTGGGGATAGCCCAGGATTCACCTTTCTGGATCATCGCCATATTAACGCTAACAGGTATTGCGGTGGGGTTGGTTATCCGTTTCAGCCAGGGGCATGCTGGACCAGACCCCGCCTGTGAACCGCTGATCGGCGCACCCGTTCCGCCCTCTGCGCTACCAGGACTTATCGTAGCATTAATTCTCGGTCTTGCTGGCGGCGTCAGCCTGGGGCCGGAACATCCGATCATGACCGTCAATATCGCCCTTGCGGTTGCGATAGGTGCTCGTCTGTTACCGCGCGTCAACCGGATGGAGTGGACTATTTTAGCCTCTGCCGGAACCATCGGCGCGCTGTTTGGCACACCTGTTGCGGCGGCGTTGATATTTTCGCAAACCTTAAATGGCAGTAATGAGGTTCCGCTATGGGACCGTCTCTTTGCGCCGTTAATGGCCGCAGCAGCTGGTGCACTTACTACCGGATTATTTTTCCATCCTCATTTTTCACTGCCCATTGCGCATTATGGGCAGATGGAGATGACCGATATTCTCAGCGGTGCAATTGTCGCGGCTATTGCCATCGCAGCAGGGATGGTTGCCGTATGGTGTCTGCCACGGTTGCACGCGATGATGCATCAGATTAAAAATCCGGTGCTAATGCTGGGAGTTGGCGGATTTATTCTCGGTATTCTGGGGGTTATTGCTGGACCAGTTTCGCTGTTTAAAGGGCTGGATGAGATGCAGCAGATGGTGGCAAATCAGGCTTTCAGCACCAGCGATTACTTTTTGCTGGCAGTGATTAAACTTGCCGCTCTCGTGGTTGCTGCCGCCAGCGGCTTTCGCGGTGGGCGAATATTTCCGGCAGTGTTTGTCGGCGTGGCATTAGGATTGATGCTGCATGAGCACGTTCCCGCTGTCCCGGCGGCAATAACCGTTTCCTGCGCTATTCTCGGCATCGTGCTGGTGGTAACACGCGATGGCTGGTTAAGTCTATTTATGGCTGCGGTTGTTGTCCCTAACACCACATTGCTACCGCTGCTCTGTATCGTCATGCTTCCTGCATGGCTGTTATTAGCCGGTAAGCCGATGATGATGGTCAATCGTCCGAAGCAACAGCCACCCCACGATAACATTTAGCAAAAAATGCTCTCCTTTATGATTTAAGAGTTATGGCGATGATACGGGGCTTTACCTCCCCGTAATATTGCGTTAACAGGCCGCTGACGGCTTCGATCGTGAAGGAGAATAACAATGTTCAGGTCACTGTTTCTGGCGGCCGCCCTGATGGCATTTACCCCGCTTGCGGCAAACGCAGGTGAAATCACCCTACTGCCATCAATCAAATTACAAATTGGCGATCGCGATCATTACGGTAATTACTGGGACGGTGGTCACTGGCGCGACCGTGACTACTGGCATCGCAATTATGAATGGCGTAAGAACCGCTGGTGGCGTCATGATAATGGCTACCACCGTGGCTGGGATAAGCGTAAAGCGTATGAGCGTGGCTATCGTGAAGGCTGGCGCGATCGTGACGATCATCGCGGAAAAGGCCGCGGACATGGACACCGCCATTAAACACATTCGCCAATGGAGCACAATGCCTGATGCGACGCTAGTGCGTCTTATCAGGCCTACAAACCGTCTCTTTAACGCGTAGGGCGGATAAGGCGTTTTACGCCGCATCCGCCAGTGATGCCTGGTACGACGCCAGTTGAACTATAGCCCCAGCGCCGTACCCACTAACAACCAGATATTCAGCGCCACTACCAGCACCACAATCACCCAGCCTATCTGTTTTACGCGTTTGCTGTTCACCAGATCGCCCATCAACCTACTGTCACTGGTAAAAATTAGTAGTGGAACCAGCGCCAGAGCGATACCAAAACTTAACAGCACCTGACTCATAACCAGAATCCGTGTCGGATCTAATCCCATCAGAATGACAATAAATGACGGCAACATGGTAACGGTGCGACGCACCCACAGCGGGATATGAAAACGAATGAAGCCCTGCATCACTACCTGCCCCGCCAGTGTCCCCACAACCGTTGAGGACAGTCCCGCAGCAACCAGGCTTAAACCAAAGACCGTTGCCGCAGCATGGCTTAACAACGGTTGCAGCGTCAGATAAGCCTCATCAAGATCGGCAACGCCAGTATGACCGGAAAAGTGGAACGCCGCCGCAGCCGTAGCCATCATCGCCAGATTGACAAAACCGGCAATAGTCATAGCGATAGCCACATCCCATTTGGTGGCAGAATAACGTTGTTGACGCGAACCACCATGTAAATGCTGAGTCAGCGAAGAGTGTAAATAAATCACGTGCGGCATAATCGTCGCCCCCAACACACCTGCCGCCAGGAAGACTGCCTCCGAGGTGGGTAAACTCGGGATTACCATTCCTTTACCCAGTTGCGCCAGGTTAGGCTGGGAGAAAATCAACTCGACAATGTAAGCCGCAGCAACAAACAGCAGTAACCCGCCAATCACTTTCTCCAGCGGTTTTTGCCCTCGACGTTGCAGCATTAAAATCAGGAAAGTCGCGATCCCCGTCAGCACCGCGCCCTGCAACAGCGAAACACCCAGAATGAGTTTAAAACCGATCGCCGCACCAATAAATTCCGCCAGGTCGGTTGCCATCGCAATGATTTCTGCCTGAACCCAATAGAACCACACTACGGGACGCGGATAGTGATCGCGAATCTGCTCCGCCAGGTTTTTACCGGTGGCAATCCCCAGTTTGGCAGACAGTATCTGAATCAGCATCGCCATCAGGTTGGCCCAAACGACAACCCACAGTAGCTGATAGCCGAAGCTGGCCCCGGCCTGAATATTGGTCGCAAAGTTACCAGGATCGATATAACCAATCGCCGCAATGAACGCAGGTCCCATTAATGCGAGCCTCATCTTGCGCGCCGCCCGTCCGCTGCTACTCTCAACGCGATAGTTAGTCATCTTGTGCCTCTAAAACATAGCCTTTGCTATGTTTCATGCTATGCCAAACGAGAATGATTATCAAATTCATTTAAGTGGATTGTGATGATTTCTTTGATAGACCAGAATTATGACGACGAAAAGATTGATGACTTGAATGTTGTGATTATGTTTAATGTTAGCACATTTACATAACTTTCAGCTTCCATACACAACATAGCAGAAATGTATGACAGCTCACTATTTTTGAAGCTTGTCACAGGACGTCATTATAGTGTGTGTCAGATCTCGTTTTCCTTAACCATGTTACATAGAATGTGCACGGAAATTTAACCTGCCTCATATTTGGAGCAAATATGGACCGCGTCCTTCATTTTGTACTGGCACTTGCCGTTGTTGCGATTCTCGCACTGCTGGTAAGCAGCGACCGCAAAAAAATTCGTATCCGTTATGTTATTCAACTGCTTGTTATCGAAGTGTTACTGGCGTGGTTCTTCCTGAACTCCGACGTTGGTTTGGGCTTCGTGAAAGGCTTCTCCGAAATGTTTGAGAAACTGCTCGGATTTGCCAACGAAGGGACTAACTTCGTCTTTGGTAGCATGAATGATCAAGGCCTGGCATTCTTCTTCCTGAAAGTGCTGTGCCCAATCGTCTTTATCTCTGCGCTGATTGGTATTCTCCAGCACATTCGCGTGTTGCCGGTGATTATCCGCGCAATTGGTTTCCTGCTCTCCAAAGTCAACGGTATGGGCAAACTGGAATCCTTCAACGCCGTCAGCTCTCTGATTCTGGGTCAGTCTGAAAACTTTATTGCCTATAAAGATATCCTCGGCAAAATCTCCCGCAATCGTATGTACACCATGGCAGCTACGGCGATGTCCACCGTGTCGATGTCCATCGTTGGTGCATACATGACGATGCTGGAGCCGAAATACGTCGTTGCGGCGCTGGTACTGAACATGTTCAGCACCTTTATCGTGCTGTCACTGATCAACCCTTACCGTGTTGATGCCAGTGAAGAAAACATTCAGATGTCTAACCTGCACGAAGGTCAGAGCTTCTTCGAAATGCTGGGTGAATACATTCTGGCAGGTTTCAAAGTTGCTATTATCGTTGCCGCGATGCTGATCGGCTTTATCGCCCTGATCGCTGCGCTGAACGCACTGTTTGCCACTGTGACTGGCTGGTTTGGCTACAGCATCTCCTTCCAGGGCATCCTGGGCTACATCTTCTATCCGGTTGCGTGGGTGATGGGTGTTCCTTCCAGTGAAGCACTGCAGGTGGGCAGTATTATGGCGACCAAACTGGTTTCCAACGAGTTCGTTGCAATGATGGATCTGCAGAAAATTGCTTCCACGCTCTCTCCGCGTGCTGAAGGCATCATCTCTGTGTTCCTGGTTTCCTTCGCTAACTTCTCTTCTATCGGGATTATCGCCGGTGCGGTTAAAGGCCTGAATGAAGAGCAAGGTAACGTGGTTTCTCGCTTCGGTCTGAAACTGGTTTACGGCTCTACTCTTGTGAGTGTGCTGTCTGCGTCAATCGCAGCACTGGTGCTGTAAGTCCAATTCATTAATTAAAAAGCCGGGGATAATTCCCCGGCTTCAATTCCATGTAGGCCTGATAAGCGTAGCGCATCAGGCATTTTTCTGTTTGTCATCAGCCACAAAAGCCGGGGATAATTCCCTGCTTTTTTTACGCCTGTTAATCAGTTAATGGCTGAGGGCGACCAATCAAATACCCTTGCAGATATTGCACCCCGAGCTTATGCAATAGCGCCTGCTGCTGTGGCGTCTCGACAAACTCCGCGACCACACTCAATGACTTCGCTTTCGCCAGATCGGTAATTGATCTCACAATCATCGCATCCAGCGTGTTCGTGACGATATCTTTCACAAAGACGCCATCAATTTTGATGATATCAGCCTGCAAACGCTTTAGCCGTTCGTAGTTGGCATAGCCGGTGCCAAAATCATCAATCGCAATCCGGAAACCAAACTTATGCAGCTGCTCGATGTTGTACATACTGCTTTCTGCGTTAGAAAACGCCTGTTCCTCGGTGATCTCAAGAATGACCGCCTGCGGGGAGATGTGATAACGCTTAAACAGACGAATAATCCGCCCGGCGATATTTTTTTGCAGCAGCGTGAGCGGCATTAAATTGACTGAAAAGCGCGGACCTTTCTTGTCGCAAGGGTGTGTTGCCAGCCACTTCAACAGGGATTCCAGCACTTGCAAATCAAAACGCGCGCTAAGGTTAAACTGAGCAATAAGGGGCAGAAACTTATCCGGGGTCATAATGCCGCCGTCATATTTCAGTCGCGCGAGGATCTCATCATAACCTTCACCCTCTTTGTTGCGAATTGGCTGGGCGTAGAGCAGCAAATCACCCTGATCTAACGCCGTGCGAATGGTATTCAGCAATAGCACCTGTTTAGTGGTCTGCCCGGAAACCATCTCCTCTCTGCTATCCAGCGCCAGCACATGATGATGTGCGCAGGATTGCTCCGCCAGCCAGCTTAACTGCCCCAACAAGGGTTGCAGGGTTTCCTGATTTCCATCGAAATGCCCCCAGGCAGCACCATAGCCCATATCCAGCCCGGTATTGTTCCAGTGAATTTGCCGACTATTCAGGATGTTAACCATATGCTGGAGTCGCCCTTCCGTTTCCGGCCCGCTCAGCACTAACAGCAGTTCACTCCCCGGCAATTGATACAACTTTTCGTTTTCCTGCATCAGCGGCATTAACGTACGGTAAATTGAGCGGATACAGTGAACGCGCATCATTAACCCGTAATGACGACTTATAAACTCAAGGTTATCAATACGCAGGCAGCAAAAACTCTTGCCAGCCTCTTGCTCTGGTGCTTGTTCCAACGCGCGAAAGTTGGGTAAGAGCGTTAACGGATCGGTCAGCGCCTGCAAATGCCAGCGTCGGTTAAGCCATTCACTACGATGATAAATGCGCACCATATAGAGCAGGCAAACACTAAAGGAAATCAGCACCGCGAGAATAAATGCCAGCGAATATTCGGTTAGTACCCCTTGCAAAAAGTTCTGGTTGTAATTCAGAAGGCAAAGCGTTGAAACAGCCCAGGTGAGATTTAAAAACGGATAGCGAAGCTTACCGACCCCGAGGGTAAAGATGATAAAGAAAACAGGTACCAGGTAACCGGCAATGAAGTCATTTTCATACGGTGTACACATCAGAAGTAGCAGCACGCTAAGAGCTGCCAGCCAGCTTAAGGTAAATACGCGTTTCTCTTTGCTCAACGACGGAGCGATATCCCTGCGCCACAGTATCTGCGCAAAGTGGGGACTTACAATCATGCGGGTGAGATAGTAAAACAGCATGTTGTAAATCAGCACTGCGGTGAAAAGGCTTAGCAAATCAACGACCGTGAAAATGGCATCCGCATCGCCGAAAAAGGTAGATATCTTTAACGGAAAATCAAAGAAATTCCCCACAAAATACATGCTGCATTTGATGCCAATCGGTGCCACCAAACCAAGCCAGAAGAGACGTTGCCAGACGTATCGGCTGGTCAAACCATAACGCCAACGCGTTCCCAATTGCCAGCGTAATATTGCACAGGCACACAGGACTGCAAACGCCTGGCTGCCGATCATGACGGAGGTCTGTAAAAAAGAGAGATGAAGGTTCCACAGATTGGTGCAAAACATCCCGCATAAAATGGGAACGACACCACGCCAGCCAAAGATAAACAAGATTGACAGCATTACGCACAGTGGCATCCACGCCAGAAAGATATAACTGGAATGGATAACAGCAAGTGGCGAAATTAAACGGGATAGCTGAATAAGTACCACGGTGAGCGTAAACGCTAGTGTGAATATCTTGATATTTTTTATCAGGTTATGCTCCACAAACATGAGTACACTACTCTCACTGATCGGGGTTTTCAGGCACACAAATAATAAGTTTATTCGCATCGCGAAGCAAACAGGGGCCAGCCTGTTGCTGTTTTTTCAGTCAGTGATGCATTCACCACACGGCACTGCCAGGATGTAGACTGTATTACAAAAGCGGCAAAAGGCAGAGACAAAAAACCCCCGCTTTACAGCGAGGGTTTGAAATTTGGTGGAGCTAAGCGGGATCGAACCGCTGACCTCTTGCATGCCATGCAAGCGCTCTCCCAGCTGAGCTATAGCCCCACGAGTCGTTTACGTACCAAATTTGCTGGGTGCAAAATTTGGTGGAGCTAAGCGGGATCGAACCGCTGACCTCTTGCATGCCATGCAAGCGCTCTCCCAGCTGAGCTATAG